>JAGSHR010000284.1 GCA_029855985.1 Candidatus Njordarchaeota archaeon | reverse complement strand
TTACGACCGGAAAATATTCAACTGTGCCTGTTTCAGTTGGGGATAAGCTCGTTGTTGATCAGTATCTCAACTTAACGTCCTCTGGTGTTTCGTTGACTGTCGGCAAAAATGCATACATAGGTTATCAGGTCTATGCTAACGGCACAATAACTATAAACGACGGTAGTGTGTTCGTTTACTATAAGAATGGCTACTATGATTCATATCTCTGGATACTTGAGGATTATTATTATGGGGTTGTGCTTGGTCCTAGAGGAAAGAGTTTAACAATACATGGAGGATATCTTTACTTCTATGATAATAACTGGTATGCTTTAGAGGGATATTTGTATTCTGATTCTGACTATGATATGACTGGATATATCCAACAAGGAAATAGTGGTTGGACTTCATCAGATGCAAGTCTTACCAATTGGGACAAGAATTGGTATGTATATGTTGACTACTATTATGTTAGAAGATTTCAAGCTAGCGTATATGAAGCTCCTTTAAAACTAGTTTCATATTCTTCCACATCCCTAACGGCAGATGTGCTAATAGATCCAAATGGGGTATCTCTCGTAACTCCAAATCAGACTCTTCCGCAGGTTCCACCTTATTCCAACATTTCATCTTCAACCTGGATATATTCCCTTCCCCCATTGCCTCCTTTTGAGTTAGCAATTTGTACCGTACCTCAAACGACTTCCACTCTCTCACTGAACGTCACATCATTAAACGTCAGCTATGTTTACCCAAGTCTCTCTCAGCTCAGTTCTTCCTATTTCCAGATTTCAATGATTAATGGTAGTCTTGTTAACAACACTCTGGCAGTTAAGTCGATGAACTCATCAAGTTGGGTTGAACAGGCAAGCAGAATTATTGCGGTTAGAATGCTCTTGTATTCTAAAGAGTACAATCTTACTGGAACATCTCTTCCTAAGGCCTTATATGGAGGCATGCTCCAGTTCGCTCCAATAGGGTACTTAAAGATAGAAGTGCCAAACTCAACGACCGGTAACTTCACGTTGGTATCTACTTATGTTGGGGAAGACTACTCTGGATATTCAATCTTGGCGGTGGCCTCTATAAATAATACCGTTGTTTATGGTTTCGCCAGCTCTGAAGTTGCTTCATGTAATGTAAAAGTGTCTGGGACAGTATTGCTCGTTCCATGGAAGTGTTTAGTACCCTTTGAAACTCTCAATGGTGGCGTGACGTTTACCATATGGGCGTATTCTATAGCAGGGTATCCCTGGGTAGATTTGCAAGACATTGCAAATATGAATCTCTACATGAGACCGGTATACAGCTATGGCCTGATGAAAGTATTAATATGGGGTGGTTAAAATGAGAAGAAAAGCTTTCATTTTTACCCTTGATGCAGTTTTAGCTCTCGTCTTAGCCCTTATATTCATTGCGAGTATAAGTGCTGTAGCCGAGAACACGGGACGAGTATATCTAACTCAATCACATTTTCAAAACAAAATGATAGCTCAACATGTTCTCGATACTCTCAGAACGGTTCCGATAAGTAACTTGGTTCCTTCAACGGTCATAGATGAGTGGATTTCTTCAGGGATATTGAATTTAACCTATGTAAATCCCCAAATGCCACCTCTTCAGATAGTTGCCACTTATTGGGCGTTGGCGAACAACTATTCTCAGTTTAAGAACTATTCTGAAATAATTCTCCAGTACCTCCTAAGGTCTCTTATCAAAGGTTACAGCTACCAGCTTATAATAAATAACTATACGAGTCCTTATCTAACTTTTGGAAATAACTACTCTACAGCTCAAGATGTAGGATCCGCAACTATTTTGGTTAGCGGATATTCCCAAAACGCCCTTCCTAGGGGATATGTTGCAAAGGCTTATATTACAAAGCTAATAACATCTCAAGAAAAACTCATTGGCATACAGAGGGTTTTGGCTGGAGCCTATTACTATAGTGGTTGGGGTAGATGGTATGAAAATGATCTTAATGTGACATTTTCAGTCTCTCTGCCTGATGATGCTAACATAACAAATGGAACTTTAAACCTTGCAACTAGGTCCGGTGAAAATGTGTATTTCTATGTTAATAACAGACTTGTTACCCGCACAGGAGTTCAATCTTTAAACATAACAGGCGAGCTCAAAAACGGGTCAAATGTTTTCAGTGCATACTTCACGAATCCTCCTTGGTGGGCAGACGAAATAGGCTTTGGAAGCGGAAGCTGGATTTTTATGAAGTACACAACGGCATATCCCACGATTCAAAATCCAGGACTGGTAAAGTTATATACCATTGAAAGTGCTCATACTGGAGTGTATTATTTGAACTCCCTCTTTGTTCCTGGAAACATTACTGGGATAAGCATGAAATTAACTGTTTCTGGAGTAACTACTGTGAGGATATACTACTCTAATGGGACATCTCTGAACCTTCTGTACACTGCGCGGGTTAATCCTTCCACAACGTCTGAGGTTATAGTATCTAATTCAACACTCGTGAGTGCACTAAAAAAATACACTACATTAAGTGAGTTAAGTAAGAAGAATTTCAATCTGGTTATTGCCCTTGACGCGTATTACAATTCTAACACTGGAAGAATGGAATATGAGGGACAAGACTACAATCTCTCATATACCCAAGAAAGGATACTCTATGGATATCCCAATTCCTATATCAATATCACTTATATTCCAAGAGTGTCAGTAACAAAATTCATGATACCCCTTGGGAACATATACCAACTTTCACCCGACGGAGTTACTGCTTC
>JAGSHR010000137.1 GCA_029855985.1 Candidatus Njordarchaeota archaeon | reverse complement strand
CTTAGAAAACTTCCCGTTGAAAAGATATATCGTGTAACCGGAGACTTTGACGTTATAATTCAGCTATCACAGTCGGTACTTGATGATGCCCTTAATAGGATAACCCAAATAGAGGGAATTCGAGAGACAAGAACTTACGTCGTTATTGAAGTTGTTAAATGAGTTTTAAAGCTTTTAAGATGGCGTCTATATCGCCCGATTCTTTGTATTTCTTTAGACTATTTTTTATAGAATCTGCATCGATTTTTAAACTTTTACTAATTAATATTGACAAAGATGAGCGCGGATTCAGTAAAAAACCTAAAAATTGAGTAACATTGTATGCCCGTTTTTTTAAAGTAGATGATTCGAAGTCTATTATATAGACCTCCTTATTTCGAGTAATGATTATGTGTCCATGGGGGCGTGATAGTTCATTGTGGGCCACGCCCATCCTATCCAATACGTGTAATTGCAGGATTATTTTTTGTAAAACCTCTCTTAGTTCTTCCGAATGTCTATGTGCAAGTATCCATTTATCCAGCGATAATCCCTCTATGTATTTCCAAACCAGAAAGTTTCTAGAATAGGTCACAAGTCTCGGTCCTATCCCATGACGATTTATTTTTTCAATCACCTCGGCTTCTTTTCGGACAGAAAACCTGTTTGCATCGGTTCTTCTAATCTTTACAGAAACCTTCAGACCACCAACATATATTCCTAGTAGCACTATGCTAGTAGTACCTTTACCCAGTATTTTTACACCATTTAATTCAGATTCACCCTTAAATACAAATTTTTTTAAGCCTAAAATTGATGCTTCTACAATCCTTTTATTGATACATTCCACACTATTAATTGGATAACATATTACTTTTCTAACAGCGTCTCCAGGCAATCCACTAACACATTCTTCCCTGTAATCCATCTATATAGTTCACCCAACTTTTCCTTAGAGAGAAGTGAAAACTCTTCCATGGTTTGGACAAATGCCCATTTTTTAATATCTTTCTCTTCATTAAGGACTTCGTTTATAACCTCTCTTATATTGGTCTTATCTCTTTTCCGGATAACTACCCACCGATCGCCGTACACGTATGGATAAACTATTCCCTCACTAATCCACCGCTTTAGGAAAAACACCGATTTTTCATTCCATACACTAGGTCCGACATGTAATTCCGTTCTGGGAAGAGTCGTCGACGGCATATGCAACAGGATGAGCACGTTGTTGTCGTTCATCAATATTTTACTTCTATAGATGTCGAAACCTGCAAGACCCGCACGCTTTATAATCTTGTTGACAATCCTATCGAAATATCCCATAAGTGATTCTTCAACTAGATTAGGATATTCCTCAATTTTAACTGCAATATATTCTCTGCTAAACTCCGGTATAGCAAACATTCCTTCCAGAGGAGTATCTTCTCTCTCCAATACACAGCACACTAAATCCTTGTATTTACCAAAGAGAACGGAAAAGGCGATAAGCTTCGCCATCGATGAAAGGCTTACAGCAGCAGCAACATTCCTTTTTGGATCAACGGGATCAATCACAACCAGGGGAGAATTAAAGCGGTACTCGCCTCTACCTATTATAGTTTTGAAAGGCCTCCACTTGGTGGCATGAAATAAAAGATTTGACAGTGACCCGTAGTGTATTATCAAAACCTCTGCAAGATATCCTGAAAAACCTTTAATTTTTATTTCAGCCCCATATATCTCCAGTGATTTTAGTAGTTTTTTAAAAAGTCTAATTTCATCCTTAAGACGAGGATTATTTTCAAGGATTTCTTTAACGAACCTGGTGTGAAGCTGAGTTCTATCCACAGGTGTAACAACGTCGCTGGAAGACTCTGCATAATAGGCTGGTACGATATCCACCTCGATCCCGTTATCTATAATTAGAGTATAGTAGGGATGTGTAGCGTATTTTCTAATTACAGAAAAGCCAAGCCTGCGAGCTATTGCATAGGCCAGATTTTTGCAGAAGACAGCTAGCTGATCGGTTTTCACTGATTTCTTAAATAAGATAAAGAGGTCTAAATCTAGGGAATCAGGCAACCAGGTATCTTTAGCATAGGAGCCCTGATAACTTATCTCTACAATATTTTTATCAATATTCAAATTTCTCGCTTCTTCTACTGCTATTTTCTTAATTTTTAGAGCCAAACTAGCAATTTGTTTTCTCTTAGCATAATCGGGGGTAATCTTATCAAGAATGTGTGATAAACACCGCGGATATTTGGGAGTAGACATAGCTACCAGTTTCAGAAACTATACTCTGATATCACTGTATAAATCGGGCCTCGACTTGTTAGCGTGCTTTTCATCAAATAAAACTTGCTTACGCGCATTTTTCCGAAGTCGGTATTAGAATATGTGCTTAGAATCTTTCTAACTCTATGATTAAGAGGCCTCTTTACCCTAGCTATTGTAAGGTGTGGGTGAAATGGTTTAGACGATCTAGGTATACTTACTTGCTGCAGATTCTTTTCAATCACTTCGCTTATTTCTATAAGCTCCTCTGCCCCCTTAGAAACACCAATCCATAAAACTCTTGCTCTATTCAGTGTAGGAAAGCCTCCTACGCCGTGCAATTCTAGATCGAATTCTTGAAAAGAAAGACGCGACAGCCTAGACTTTATTGCTTCAACCTTTAGAGGGGGAATCTCTCCAATAAATTTTAGTGTAATGTGGAGATTATGTGGCTCAACAAGTTTTGCTTTTAGGCCCGCATTTGTGAGGTCGCTTTGAAGCCTGGTTATCTTATCTATAATTTCTTTATCATCAATTTTTACGGCTATAAAAGTCCGTATAAGACTACTCGACACCATATTCTCTCCTCTTTCTTTCTATCCATTCATTTAGGCGCGGACAGCTAGTTACGCTTCGTTCCCCGCTGGCACAGCGGGGAAGATCGGGACAAAATATGCAAGGAATATCATCAAGGTAATCTGGAATAACTGTTTTTGCTTTCATCATTATAGAGGGACGTAATATGTATGTTTTTCGCCCTTTGTAAATTATCTCGCTTCTAGAAATTATTCCTTGTTGTTCCAGCCTCCTAATAATTCTTACTCCTCTCCTACTATCAAGTCCTATAATTTTCCACAGTTCTCGTTGTATAATTCCCTCTTCTCCAGCTTCGCGTACAAGCTCTATTATTTTTTTCTCTATCTGCTCGTAGTATAATGGATGTCCCTCTTTCAAATGTGCCACACCGGTTCTCGAGCGTTTAGGCAATTTTATCCACTATATCTATCCTTATAGATTCATAAATTGTTTAGCGTTATTCGATCAGACAACGTGTCTAGTAAGTGATTTGTGAGGCTAAGATTTATTAGTATGCTTGGATTGAACTCATGCTAGTGTCTCTTTAGCCCATACAATGTGGTGAATGTATGTCAAGCGAACAAAACGATGTTGAAACACTTAAACGACAACTACGTGAAGTTAGAAAAAAACTAGAGGAGGTCTCAGAAAAAGCACAAGAAGCTCGAAGACAGAGGGATATACTGAATAGTGAAGTAAAGAAACTTTCTGCCGAGATAAGACTGCTACGTGAACAACTCTTATCTCTTAGAGACGATCTAACGAAGCTAAGGGAAGAGAAAAACGGGCTATATGATAGAATTAAAATGATGAGAGAAGAAAGAAAGAAAATGATCGAAGATCTTCGAGAAAAAAGGGCTAGATATAAAAAACTGCGCGAAGAGTTAAAGCTTCTTAGAAGCTTTTTGGGGCCGAGAAGAGTTAATGAAGAAGAGCTCAGGGCAAAAATAGAGCAGCTAGAATGGCAATATCAGACAACCACCCTGCCGCCAGAAGCCGAAAAAATAATCTTGAAGAAAATACGAAGTTTAGAGAGTATTTACGTTAATGTAAAGAGAATGAACGAAATTCGCGCCGAACTTGAGGATCTGAAAAGAAGTATTATAGGTTTAAAGGAGAAGATCGGGGAGATTAGCAACGAGCTAAAATCCGTTATTGAAACATACCTTAAAGTTAAGGAAGAATATCAAAAACTCAAATCTCAAAGAGACGAACTAATTGAAAAGATACAGACTTTAAGGGACGAAAGGGATAAAAAGAGAGAAGAGGCAAACAAGTACCACGAAGAGTTCATCAACCTGCTTGCCGAAGAAAAGAAGTTGAGAGAAGAACTTGAGAGGATATCGATCTTGCTAAAGGCAAAGGAGCTGTCTAAGATAATAGAGGAGAGAAAGAAGGTAATGTATAAGAAAGCGTTAGAAGCATACGAGAAGTATAAGAAAGGTGAATCACTAACGCTTGACGAATTTAAACTACTTGTAGAATTTAACATGATAAAGAGCAAGTAACAATGAAGCTCCAAATAGCTTTTGACCTACTAGATGTTTCGAAAACGCTCAGAATACTAGCTAGTATAAACAACGAAATACAAAAGAAAAATCTTGAACCCAGTAAACTGATAGTAGAGGCTGGTACTCCTTTAATTAAATACCACGGAATTAAGGTTTTAACTCTTCTCAAACTTGCCTCACCTAATATTCCTCTACTAGCAGATTTAAAAACTATGGACGTTGCAGCTCTGGAGTTTAGGCTCGCATTCTCGTACGGGGCCGACATCGCGTCTGTGCTGGCTCAGGCTACCTTGGAGACAATAAAAAGCGGAGTCCTAACAGCAGTAGAAAAGGGGAAAAAGGTATCGATTGATTTTATCGGTGTTCCCTACTCGATGCTTGCTGACCGTTTTCAAAGAATTATAAGAGAACTGAAGGAGTATAGAGATAGAATAATATTTTCCTTCCATAGGGCCATAGATGTTGAAAAGACTAGGGAAGAATTTTCTATAAAGGATCTTCTACAGGTTATTCGGCTCATAAAAAACAACTATCCTAATGTAATCGTTGCTATAGCTGGCGGAATAACCCCTGACAACCTTCAAGAAATAAGAGAAAGTGGAGTTGACATAGTTGTCGTGGGTAGATATATAACCCAATCGAAGGCTCCTTTAAAACGTATAAAGGAGTTCTTTCCATAAATCTACGCGCGCTCTACTTTTCCACCAGACTCGTTGTTCTCTCAAAGTCTTCTCCTCCCCTATATATTTGTTGTAAAAATCTATATACTTCATCGTATCCCTCAAAAGTTTTTGAAGAAGATAAAATTATAGGGAAATATTCTTTGAATTCAATAATAGATCTAAATATTTTTCTAGAAAAATCCCTTAGAATATCTTTATCGAGGAATTCAATGTCACGTTCCAGCTGTGATGCATTACTTATCCAAGTTTGGATTTTGATCCGTTCTTCCTCAGAAAGCAAATCAATCTTACTAAATACACCTAGCAACGGAAATTTAAGCCTGTAAAAAACTGAGGCAGCCATAAATAGCTGAGAAATGAGATCAGAAGGCGAAGATGTGATTAGAGGGTCCATCATGAAAATCACAGCACAAACTCTTCCTTGGCTGCAAAGCGACTTCACTATAAACTCACCGCTTTTTCGAAAAACAAATATTTCCATTTGCCCTGGAGTATCTACTAAGACATAGCCCTCTTCCATTTGTTGGACTTCCTTCTCCATGTAACCCAAATATTCCAATACCATGTCCATAGATGCTATTATTGCACCGTTCGGTCCAAGATGGTATTTTTCCATTATATTCCTTGTAAAAACATACTCTCTTACATCTATATCAGGAAGATATGATAGTTCCTCAACCGCTGGATCTAAATTAAATGTCATAACAGGGACTTCTTGGGACTTCAGCCAGTCTCTAAATCCGGCTGTGAAAGTCGATTTTCCCGAGCCGGCCGGACCCAAAATGTAAACCATTAACGTCATAGGCCTTATTCACTAATGTGTTATGTTAAGTGTAAGTTAAGTCTTAGTTTCCACTAACTTAGATTTCAATGATTACATCTATTTTATCTGATATGTCGGCTGCAACCCTTCTAAGGGT
>JAGSHR010000097.1 GCA_029855985.1 Candidatus Njordarchaeota archaeon | reverse complement strand
GTTACGTTGGTGGTGCTGTTGATCGAGCATTATCCTTGGTCATGGATAGTATTTACTCTTTTCCAGGACTTATTCTCGCGATAGCTTTAGCAACTCTTCTCGGTGCTACAATATTAAACGTGACTATAGCTATAGCAGTAATTTACGTTCCAACATTCTTTAGGGTTGTTAGAGGTCAGGTTCTCTCAATCAAAGAGGAACTATACGTTAAGGCTGCTGTCTCGATCGGAGCAAATCACTGGACCATCATGGGAAAATACATATTCCCAAACACGATCCCCAACGTGGCAATAGTGTTCTCCCTATCAATCGCAGATGCCATATTAACCGAGGCGGGTTTAAGTTTCTTAGGACTAGGACCAGTTATCCCCCCAACACCCGACTGGGCTTACGATCTACAAAAATGGTATGGTATAGCCGTAAGCCAAGGATACTGGTGGTTAGCGTTTTGGCCTGGTTTCTTTGTAATGCTCGCAGTTCTCGGTTTCGGTATGTTCGGTGAGGGGCTTAACGAGAAATTAAATCCTGTTCTCCGGGAGGTGTAAACTAATGGGTGAAAACATACTGGAGATAAGAGACCTAACGGTTATCTATAAAACTCTTCGCGGTCCACTAAAAGCAGTTGATGATGCCAACCTAGAATTAAAGAAGAGCGAGATAATCTCTTTGGTTGGGGAAAGCGGTTCAGGGAAGACCACGTTGGGATACGCCATCTTAAGGATACTGCCACCTAACGGTAGAATAGTGAAGGGTAAGATTGTTTACAACGGTGTGAACCTCCTCGAATTGAGCAATGGGAAACTCAGAGAGATCAGAGGAAAAGAGATATCAATGATTTTTCAAGACCCAATGACTTCCCTTGACCCACTAATGAAAATCGGAGACCAACTAGTTGAAACAGTTTTGGAGCACGAGGAAGTTGAGAAAGAGGAGGCTTGGGATAGGGCTGCAAAAGTTCTTGAAAGTCTAGGAATCGATCCCGAGAGATTATATGATTACCCCCACCAGTTGAGCGGTGGGATGCGTCAAAGAATAGTGATTGCTCTATCAATAATATTGAACCCAAAAGTGGTCATCGCGGATGAACCCACAACCGGCTTAGACGTCATAGTCCAATATCAAATTTTAGAGTTACTCAAGAAATTGAGAAGAGAAATGGGAATATCATTCATCTTTATCACTCATGATCTCGGCTTGGCCTATGAAATCAGCGATAGGGTAGCAGTTATGTACGCGGGACAAATCGTAGAGTTAGCTGAAAAAGAAAAAATATTTGAGAAACCATTACACCCTTACACCCAAGGGCTATTCAAATCAATACCCGAAGTCACAGTGGAGAAAAAAGACTTGAAAGCAATACCTGGTTTCCCACCAGACCTAGTGAATCCCCCTAAGGGGTGTTACTTTCATCCTCGCTGTCCAATAGCAAAAGAGAAGTGCAAGGCAGAACAACCCAAACTCATTGAGGTTGAAAAAGATCACTTCGTTAGGTGTTTTTATCCGGGAGAGGAGGCTTTCTAAATGAATAGCGGAAACGAAGAAATCATAAAAGTAATCAACTTGAAAAAGTACTTTCCCGTGCAAAAAAGTTTCCTAGACAGACTGTTTGCTAGAGAATTGGAATATGTTCACGCAGTAGACAACATCTCATTTAGCATCAAGGAAGGCGAGGTATTCTGTTTAGTTGGAGAATCCGGTTGCGGAAAATCAACCACGGGATATCTAATCGTTAGGCTCCTTGAACCAACATCAGGCAAAATAATCTATAAGGGAAAAGACATCACGAAATTGAAAGGTAAACAACTTAGAGCCTTGAGAAAAGAGATACAAATCATATTTCAGGACCCATATGCATCACTAAACCCAAGAATGAAAGTGGGGGAAATAATCAAGCACCCATTGGACATACATGAAATCGGAACACCAAGCGAGAGAATACAAAAAGTCCATGAAATCCTCAAATCAGTTGGATTGCACCCACCAGAACGCTTCTATAACAAGTATCCGCACCAGTTAAGCGGGGGACAAAGACAGAGAATAGCCATAGCAAGATCACTAATATTAGAACCACGATTCGTAGTAGCAGACGAACCCACATCAATGCTAGATGTATCCGTTCAAGCAGAAATAGTCAACTTAATGCTAGACATGAAGAAAAAATACAACCTCACGTACCTATACATAACCCACGATTTCGGTATTGCCAGTCAAATATGCGACAGAATCGCCGTAATGTACCTAGGAAAAATAGTTGAGATCGGAAAGAGAGAGGAAATTCTCAGAACACCAAGACACCCCTACACGATAGCCCTATTGACCTCAATACCTGGCAGGAAAACTCTAAAGAAAAGATTAACAATCGGTGGAGAAGTTCCCAACGCAATAAAAATCCCTCCTGGATGCAGATTCCACAACAGGTGCCCCTATGCAAAAACTAAATGCAAGGAGGTTGAACCAGAGCTAAGAAAAATAAGTGAAACACACTATGCAGCCTGCCACTTTATAGAAGAAATCGAGAAAGACTGGCCACAACTCTACTAAAAACCATAATTTTTTTCGATAGGTCAGAGTTTATTTTTGATTTAAAGTTATCTACTCATTTTAGCTTATTAGGGCATCGCAGAGACTTAGATGATTAGGATTGAATTTGCTTTATCTTCCTTTGGTTTGGAGTGATAGAAGATTCAATAGGCGGGTTAAAAGAAATAGCGCCTAGACAAGTGTACTATTCAAAATCCAAGAAACGAAGAACAGCATCAGAGGAAATTAGCTGAGATTTATATTTCATTAAAACCATAATAATAAAAACAGGTGGGAGAGATGACTACAAAAGAGAAATCATTGGAGGAACTAGCTAAGGAAATAGCGGAAAAAGTGGCAGACCAATTCATGAAATCAATACTTTCAAGACTAGTATCAGAAACTATCGGTCTAAGACAGGATGTCAACGAGTTAAAAGCGGAATCAACAAAAGTCTGGAAAACCATAGAAGAACTCACGGAAAAAATAAAGGAGCTCGCCGACGCTCAGAGGCGGACTGAGGAGAGGCTTGAGAGTTTGGCTAAGAGGGTTGATGCGTTAGCTGAGGCTCAGAGGCGGACTGAGGAGAGGCTTGAGAGTTTGGCTAAGAGGGTTGATGCTTTAGCTGAGGCTCAGAGGCGGACTGAGGAGAGGCTCAACAAATTAGTGAAGGTTCAGGTTGAAATGGGCAAGCAACTGAATTATTTAATGGGCGAGTTCGCGAATATGAGGGGTGAGTTAATAGAAACAAAAGTAGCCATGGACATAAATTCCTATTTAACTCGGAGAGGTTACGATGTATTTCATCACTTCCCAGAGCTTCCCCAAGTAGATGTCATCGTGGAGAGAAACGATTTCCTGGCGATAATCGAGATATGCAAGAAATGTGATATGAGGGACCTAGAACAAGTCTTAAAAGGGGCAGAGATATTAGAGAAAACAGAAAACAGGAGACCAGACTTACTCATAATCTACTCATACACGGGGCTAATCGATGAGAAAACAAAGAAAGAATCCGAGAAACACGGAGTCATCATAGAAACAAGCACACGCCGACTAGTCAAAATAATAGACCAAAAATACAGAGAAAAACACAAGATAAACACCTAAAAACACTCTATATCCACAAAAGAAAACGTATATAAACACCCCTCAACGCTATTTAAAATACGAATAATCCACATTGGCAAACCGCACAAAATGCGAAGCATCCAAAAATTTCCAGAGATCTCCTTCAATTACAAATAAAACCGCTCTACCTAGTATCCCCTATCCTCCCTAATAAACTCTACAGCAAAGTTACCCTCTATCCTTTTAATCTTCCTCTGAATCTCCTGAGCTCTAATAACGGATCTCCTAACCATTTCCCTACGAGCCAAACCCTCCAAAAACCTCATAACCTCTCCTTCATAATCAATATTTAATTCCCTAAGCCTTCTCTTTAACAAACTGGGGACTCCAATAACTATATAATCACACAAAACTAATCACCGACAAAGAAACTTGTTCTATCATAGATACTAGACGTAACCAGCTAATTTAAGGGATTAACCACATATGAGAAAATAGGTTTCAACCTCTAAAAAACAAATCTTGTAAAAATATTAGCCCCAATCAATCAAATCTCCACGAGACCCTAACAAACTAAAACCAGGAGACAACTTTAAATCTGGCATAAACCATTGGTTAACTTGCGTTAACATACTTTCATTTTCTCTTCTTGTTTCTTATTTGGACTAATTTTTTCATTGCCAATTGTCGGTTTTCTATTCTACAAAAATCACTAGTGTTTTATGTTTTAAATATAAATTATACTTGAATTCTTTGGGAT
>JAGSHR010000072.1 GCA_029855985.1 Candidatus Njordarchaeota archaeon | reverse complement strand
GTTTATATCGTTTTAGACTTGGGTTAAGAGTTGTTTCTAGTTTGACTTTATGGTTTTGTTAATTGTTTTTGTTCGGTTCTATTTTATTTGAGGTTTGGTTCTAAGAAATTTGAGTTTTAAATGAAGATGTTTAAAGCAAAATCTTTAAAAACGCACCTAGGTAAAAAGATTTAGTGAAAACAACAAAAATTAACAAAGGTGAAGAACACATGCAAAGCCAAATCAATGCAAATAAAATAAAAAGGGGAATACTACCAGCACTATTGATACTAACGTTGGGGATATCCGTAATGGCAGTAGTAGACGCTAAAGCACTCGCAGCAACAACAAGCACAGATACAATCCATATTACCAAATACAATAATAATAAAATAATAGTAAACGATGAAGATGACGATGAACACAACGGCGGAGACGACGGTCATAATGGTCCGGGAGAACCAGGAACAGGTGATGGAAACGGAGGCCACCACGGCGGAGACCACAACGAAACAGAGAGAGAACATGAACGCGAACATGAACAATTCGAATGCAGTTTTAGACATGGGGAAAACTCTACAATAATGACTAGTGATAACTCCATCGAATTTAAGGACGATAATCCCGCCCTAAAAATGGAATACACAATGACTGTCAATGGCGTACAATACGAAGTTGAAATAAATGTTGTTGGGAACATGATATTTGAATTTGAAGATTCAAACGAAAACAACATTGTCGATGTTGGAGAAGTGCTTCAAACATTCAATTTCCACGATAAAACTTGGAATTTAACAGTAAACGAACACAATGACACAAATGGAAACATAATCTACGTAATGTTCTCCTATGAATACAATGCCAACGGTTACGATGTGATAGTGAACTACTACGTATACAACAAAACAGTTATACCTGATGTGGATGGTGGCGGTGACGCTGTAAAAGTCGAATTATACATTAACCAGTGGCCATGGAAATCCAACACATCAAAAATAGCGTACATGTTCAAAGCAGAAATATCACTTGAAAGCGAAATTTACGACGGTGTATACAATGCTACACAAGGAGCAGATGAATTCAGTATTTACATTAGCTTGTACAATGAAACATTTGTCAAGTACTATTGGAATGACACCGTGGTAATAGATGGAAACCCAACAAGTGTTCTAAACAGCTACATTAGGCACCAAAAACATGAATACGAGAGAGAACACGAAGACGAAAAAGAGCAAGAAGTAGAGGTAGAGATTAAGCTAAGCAACGTTGTAGTATTCCCAAGATTCAATGAATCGTTATACTACGATCCAATCATAGGCGTTGAGGACGACCCAAGTGACGTTAACACATTAGCAGAAACGTTCCAATTAGAGTTACCAACGGAGACAATCACCAACGTTTTCGGGGACGGAGAATTGGTTCTAATAGGTGTAATGTCCAGCATACTCCTAATTGGAATAATAGCAGCAGTATATAAGAGGAGAAGATACTAAAAACTATTTCTCAATTTTTTGATTTCTTTCTTCTCTCCTATTCACTTAACCACTAATATCAAACAAGAGTAAACTGTTCCCATGACTAAATTTCATAAGTAAACCCATTAGAGAGGTGAATTAGACATGACAATGTTCACGTACTTTGTTTTATCCCTAATAGTCGGTGGGATAATCATTGTTTTACTAGACATGACTGTTAAAAGGAAATTCTTAATTAGAAGGGCAGTGTCCATTTTCTTGATAACAATGGCAATAGCTCTCGTGGTAACGAGTGTCCCATTATTCCTAGTGCCTGAAGGTATAAGGCGTGCAGGCGAATACGTTATCTTTGGGTTAAAGAAAGATGATTGGATCTATTGGCATGAGGTATTCGGGATTCTCCTTAGTGGTACCGTTGTAGTCCATGTTTACCTAAACTTCCCAGCAATTAAACTTTTCTTGGGTTTGAGAAGGAGACGCAGATAGGAGTTCAACATTGTAGGTTTATTTTTTTAATATATATTATTTATTCTTTATTTTTTGTATGGCTTCGTTTAGCTTAGAAATAGTTTTTAATACTCGTTTTCTTTTACTTATATTGGCACTTCAATAGGTCATTTATCGAATATTATGAGTAGTTTTCCTTTCAAAGATATAATGGCGATAGAGTAGTTGCAGGTGGTGAAATCATGGGTAAAAAAAGTGGGAATAAAAACGAAGAGATTGATGTTTTTAAAATCTTGAGTCATAAAACTAGGAGACAACTCTTAAAGTTTATTGGGAATAATGAAAGGGCAACTTTTACTGATCTCAGTGAGATAGAACCTAAGCCAGGAAAACTGTATTATCATTTGAGGTTAATGTCTGATTTAATAAAACAAAATGAGGATGGTTCTTATTCACTTACAGAGTACGGATACAAGGTTTATGAATTGATGCATGAAGGTGTGAGTAAAACGTTTAAAGATAATCAGGCTTTTTCGCGTTTTGACACATTGTTAAGTTTAGTTAGAAAGCTTGTAATGAGGCCCAGTAAAGATGCCATATTGATCATTAATGTTATTATAACGGCTTTCATTGTTTACGCTTCCGATGTGTTCAATGTGACGATATTACCATACTATATCATAGTTACTTTCGATAACCTATTGTACACCGTGATTGGATTATTGTTTGCGATAGTTATAATACCTGTATATCTAAAATTGGACCATTCATTCACATTCGAAAACGCGTTAAGAGTCTATTTTGGATACGCTATCAGTTATTCTTTTTTCGCATTTCCCATTTTGGGTTTATATGCTTTAGGTTTGTTAACTCGTGTACTCGTCTATGTGCTTACTATACCTCTGCAATTATTATCATTACTAATATACAGTTCAACGTTCGCTGTCGTGACCAAGAAGTCATTATTGAGGAATCTAACAGTGCCCCTGATAACGCACTATATATCGAGTTTGATGGTCATTGTAACGGCAGTTTAAATCAACGAAACACCAAAAGGTAGCGCTCTCTCCATCCGCTCCACAGTTTTTTATCTTTTCCAAGATATATTTCAATGCTGTTTTTGGTGAAGCTTCCTACATGTTCCCGTTAAGTTTTCGTGAGTTTTTCTCTGTGCTCAATAGCGACCCCACTGGGGAAGTTCTTATTAACCCTTCTATTAATGTTTCTTTGACCAATATGGTTCTTTCCTCTAACGAAAGAATTTAAGGATGGCTGAGTCAAAGATACTGCCGTGTATCATACAAGAATGTACCCAAAAATGGAACGACTTCAATATACGGATCTATCACGACATCAAACCTATTTTTGTGACCGTGCTGGCATGGAAAAACTAGGAAAAGCAAAAAACAAAAATAGAAAAAGATGATTTCAAAGGAGTTTTTAGGAAGATTATAAGCCACTCCTCTCGAATGCATAGGATGCAATCAAGCCAAACACAATAACCAACAAAAATAGCACCGTGAAATCATGTATCAAACTTAGTGAGCTTTGACCCACAAGTGCATACCTAGAAATATCTACTGCATATGTCAGTGGATTAATGTAAGCAATTGCTTTCATCCATTCAGGCATTGTATCTATGGGGAAGAACGCTCCACTTGAGAACAGAATTGGCATTCCAAGGAAGTTTACTATCAGTTGGAATCCCTCGTGACTCCTAATTTTCAAAGCCAATAAGATTCCTAGCCCAGTGAATGCCAGTGAGACCAAGATAGCTGCCAAGACAACTATGTGAATATTCCATATGTTTATATCACTTGTTAAAGGCAACCCAATGAGCAGTATTAGGAATCCTTGAAGCAGGGCAACTACACTTGAACCTAAAGCCCTACCCAGTAAACTTGCCCACCTTGGCGCAGGGGAAACCAAGATTTCCTTTAAGTAACCAAACTCTCTGTCAAATATCACGGATATACCGCTGAAGAATCCTGCGAAAAACACTGTCATCATGACGACTCCAGGAAGAAGGAAATCCAAGTAAGATATACCGCCAAACATTGGATTCGGTGTGTTTCCACCAAAAGCCGATGCCCATCCTATCCCAAAGAATATGATCCAGAAGAGTGGTTGAATAATTGACCCAATGACTCTTGACCTTGCCTTTAGGAATCTTTTGATTTCTCTGTAAAAATTGGCGTAGATGACACCTAGCTCGAAACCTGGGGACTTAAACTCGGACAGTTTTTTTACTTCACTTAAATCTTGCTCGTGTAGGGTTTTCATCTTCTCATCCTCCTCATCATAATATTTCTCATGTGATCAAATGAGGACCAAGTTTCATCTCTCAGTGTCCTGCCGGTTAGCTTCAAGAAAACGTCTTCTAGGGTCGGCTTATTGTAACTAATTTGGGCAATCCTTATGTTGTTTGCGTAAGCTATATCAAATATTTCGGGTAGGGTTTTGGAAGCATTTCTAACCGTCAACTTTAATACTGCGCCTTTAACGAGTTGTGAATCAATGATTGCTCCATTTGTGTGAAGAAGTTCAACTAAGCGTTTTGCCTCTTCGGGTTTATCGGTTTTCACTGTGACAACTTCGCCTCCAATGCTTTCTATCAATTCTTCTGGTGTACCAATCGCGATTATTTTTCCATGATCTATTATGGCTACTCTATCGCATAATCTCTCCGCTTCGTCCATGTAGTGGGTAGTTAGAAATATCGTGATATTGGCTTCCCTTCGCAGTTTCTCGATGTACTCCCAAATGTGAGCTCTTGTTTGAGGATCTAATCCCAATGTTGGCTCATCCATGAATAATATATTGGGGAGATGCATCAACCCTCTAGCGATTTCTAGTCTTCTTATCATTCCACCACTAAAATTCTTTAAAACCACGTGTTCCCACTGTGTTAACTCAACGAACTCTAGTACCTCTCTTATTCTTTGCTTGATGTAACTGGGCTTAATACCATAGATCTTCGCGTGAATATATAAGTTTTCGTAGGCTGTTAGGTTCCTATCAACAGTCATATCCTGGAAGATTATACCAATGTTCTCTCTCACCTTTTTGGGTTGCTTAGTGACATCGTACCCCGCAACTATTGCAACTCCTTCATCAGGTTTAAGAAGCGTAGTTAACATATTTATAGTTGTTGTCTTTCCAGCACCGTTTGGACCTAGGAACCCAAATATCTCTCCTTCTTCAACACTCAAATCTATGTGGTCGACAGCAGTTAATGAACCAAACCTTTTCGTTAATCCCTCCGCGGAAATAATCGCCAATTTAAATCGCCTGTTTCAACACTAATCCATAATAATCTTCAAAAATATATATAAATTAATCGACAATAATTCGGCAAAAATCATAATAATAATAAATAAAAAAGGATGTAAACTATTATATTTATATTGAAAAAGTGACTCCACTCGATTAATTAAGGGCACTAAACATGCGACTTGAGGATTTCCTGATAGTACCGATCCTTTTTCTCCTTATTGTACTTTAAGACATAGTACACGATTGAAACTGTTATCAGAACCACTAAGAGTATTGAAAGTAACTGAACCAAGGTGATATATTGACTTGGAACATAGGCAAATTGGAGATCCCTTACAAATCCACTGAAATTCTCGTACTCTGAAATAGAGTTCGGAAGTGGGTACTGGAGTTCCTCAGGGTAAATGTTTATCACAAGTAGGCTTGGAATAAGGAAAACCGAAGATATATCACCTAGTAGCGCTAGAAATGGGCTATCTTCGCCGTTAATAAGATATGAGAATGCCCGTGATATGATTATCACGCCGTTAAACAGAACCATAAAGCTCAAACTTGCATATAGAAGCTTTGTTACCCAAGTCAAAGTGTGGATTCTACTAATGTACTCTACTAGCCACAATAGGAAAACTCCAATGATGACTGTGAAGGAGCCACCAATAAGTAATCCACTTCCCCGTATCTCTGGTTTATTAGCTGGCTTTTCTTCACGTACTTTTCTCTTTCTTTCTTTAACTATGCGTTTTACCTCTTTTCTATAGGTGCTTTGTTCGGAGCTCAACTGAGATAAGATCCAAAGAGCCACGTGGAATAGCACAAATATCATTATAAGGGACTTTAAAGCATCAATTATAATTCCTGAGATATCTGTTTCCAAGGGATAGAACAGTAACCCTACTGATATTCTTATAATAAAGCCTATCAAAACTAGCGTCATCAAGACCTTCATAATGTTGTAGATGTTATCCAATAGATCTTGATCTATTGAGAAACCAAATTTGTATTGTTTATCTCCAATTTTGAATGAGAACTCAATGTCTTTCTTTTTAGTTGGTTCTTTTGCTTCTACCTCCAAGAATTCTCTTGCGAGCTTCTTTGGATCCCCCATTTCCTCTATGGCTCTTTTAGCGTTAGCAACAGTAAGGCCGCCCATATCTTTAACCATTTCAATCAAGTGGGTTCTTAGTTCTTCAATGACTTCGCTTTTTATTTCTTCTGGGAGTTCTTCGGCGACTTCTTCTAGATATTCGTCAATTATTCTTAGAGCTTCTTTTTCACTCATTCAAGATCGCCCTCCACAACCTTATTAACTTCGGCTACTAGTAATTTCCAGTGAAACTTCATTTTTTCAAGCGCAATTTTGCCTCGTTCAGTTAGCTTATAGTATTTTCTTGGTCTTCCCTCAGCAATGATCCATTCAACTTCTACCCAACCCTTCTTCTCTAATCTCCTCAATAGGGGATATAGGGTTCCCTCCTCGATAGTGAGTATTTCGTTTGTTAATGCTCTCAGTTTTTTTGCGATTTCATACCCGTACATTTTCTTTTTCTCGAGTAGGGCCATTATACTCAATTCGATAACACCTCTTCTAATCTCGGTGCTCCATATTTGGATATCAGTATCGTCACTCACAATATACCTCCTCACAAAATATATTGTCTAATATAATACCTGTCTCTTATACACATCT
>JAGSHR010000057.1 GCA_029855985.1 Candidatus Njordarchaeota archaeon | reverse complement strand
TGAAATCGCCCTGGATTAACTCCAACTTCCCTGATTGGAGCCAAGTAGAAAATTTTTTTCGCAAGACCGGCATCAGCCTGTCATCCAACTCAACAGCGATCACCCGCTTAGGGCCAAGCTCAAGCAGAATCTCCGTAAGCACCCCCTTCCCCGGCCCAATCTCAACCACTACATCGCCTTTCTCCACCTCTCGCTCCAATACCCCCCGCAGATGCGCGATTATCTGCTTATCAACGAGAAAACATTGACCTAAGGACCGTTTGGGATGCATGAGGAAATACCACTCACAGCAAATCAGACATCATGTTATCAAATACTCTTTTACTCGCGTATCCATCTATATACTTAAATGCTAAATCCCTAATTCTTCTCCTATGGTCTTTGTACTCATCCTCGTTCAACACCAGTATCTCCTTTAACGCCTTTTCTAATTCATTTTGGGTTCTTACCTTTATACCTGGGGTAATCCAATCATAATCAAATTGAATCATCCTGTCATTAGCTATATATTGTTCAAAGTCATAACAAAAAAATATAATTGGCCGGTCCAGTAATAAAAAATCCATGTAAATGGAGGAATAGTCGGTAATTAGACAATCTACCATCCTCAAAAGAGGGTAAATATCTTTATCTCTTTTGTAAGCACAAATGTTTTTGTATTTTCCCAAAATCTGCTCATCGAAGTTCTCTTCTGGATGAAATTTGATTACCAATAATATACCTACCTCCTGTAAGAAGCTATCAAGCTTTCCCAAATCTAACACTCCATCGTTAAAAACATTTCTTTTAGTATCTCTAAACGTAGGTGCATAAAGAGCTATTTTCAACCCATTTTCTTTTTTATAAGATATAAACTCGAGGCTATTCGTATCAGTAAAAATAAAATCTTCATCACTCAATTCTCTGAAAAAAATGTCATTGCGTGGTAAGCCAGTCTCCCAAATGTTACCTGTTCTAAAGGCCTTAGAGAAAACCTGCTTAGTGTAAAAAGACGATGTCGATACAAATACCGCATATTTAGGATATATCCCCGTAAGCTCATCCAATATTTTGATAAATAATCTCTTAAACTTCCTACGGATCAGCCCTACATACTTGATACACAATCCATGCCATAACTGAAGCTTCCTAGTGGAAAACAGGAGGAAAAACTTAAACCTATCAACCCACATCCAATTGTCTACTATTATTAATTTAGCCATCACTAAGATTTTCATAGCCGACCATGACGGGTATTTAACCACAGGTAACTGTTTATTCTTCAAGAGTCGATAAGTTTCTTGATCCTCAGTTAGAAACATAAGCTCTATTTCCTCCAACCGGTCCTTTTGCCTAAGACAGTATATAAAGAAATATTTAATATTATCCAAAAATAACCCAGCATCCCTTCCTATAAAAACTAAATATTTCTTCTTAGTGAAACATTTGATAAACTCCGCGATAGGCAAAACCACCCCCCAACCAACCAATATATATAGAGACTTCTTAACCGATTTTACTAGTAGCTCAAATAAGAAGAATCTTCTTAGCTTACTACGACTCAACCTTACATCCATCAAGGCATCCCCTATTTAAGACAGGCCCAAGCAAGGACTACTAGACACAAAAACAATCTGTGTTCCTTAGAAACCATCTAACACTATTTTCCTTAATATCTCCACATCCGGATGAAAATCCACCTCTTTCCATTCGGATTCAGCAATTTCTATAGTTTCCACTATATACCCTTTATTCACTAGAAAATTAAAAACTTCTAACCAAAATTTTTCTCTACCATCTTCTGCCTTTACCAAATCCAAGATTGCTTCAACAAACATCTGTCGACTTTTATCTCCTTTTACTAAAGCTAATCCCACAGATTCTGCATTGGCTTCTTCTGGTGGAATTTCCTTGCTCACATTTACAACATGGGAATTAGCATCTAGAATAACCTTCATATCGTCTTCATCATATTCTCTCTTTCTATCGATGGTAATTGCTATGATCTCTTCGTGACTGCCAGCAAAAGAACACACTCTCCCAAACACGGAGTCCCTATAGATATTGTCTCCATTCGTAACCAAAAAATCATCTTCCAACAACTTATAATGAACTACCCAAAGAGAAATCAAGTTGTTGGAAACATCATAAAAGGGGTTATATACAGTAGTTATCCTGAAATGCTTTTTATATTCGATCAGCTTTGCATCTATTTGTTCCCCTTTGTACCCTGTCACAATGATAATTTCGTTGAAACATCCCGATTGAAGAGCAGAATCCAACTGACGCTCTAACAATGTTGTTCCATTTCCCAAATCTATCAAAGACTTCGGAGTGTTCTTAGTAAGGGGCCATAATCTACTTCCTCTTCCAGCGGCTAATATGATTAACTTCATAACGATTTCCTCTATCTATCTTTTTCAAATTCTCTTGAGACCAATCATCCTCCCTATAGCTATTGATTATCCATATAATGTAAAAACCAAAGTTCTATATTCAACAGCATCCATAATTGTAACCCTAACCTGGGTGATAACTCTCCCTCTGACCTATTTATTACACTTTCAATAAATCGGATATTGTATATCCCTCTACTACGAGCTCGAGAAGACAAAAGCAGCTCCCTCAAAAGAAAGAGAAAATCTTTTCCAAGCCACTTGTTAATAGGGACAGGGAATCCCATCTTTTTACGTCGTACAATACTCGTAGGAAGATAAGATTCAAATGCTTTTCTTAATATATATTTCGGGATATCAAACCTCTCACTAAGTTGATCTGCATTATAAAATATTCCGACCAACCGATGAAACCAAGATTTCCACTTCAATTTGTAATGGGCAGGAATAGACATCGCAAACTCAACCAATTTATGGTCAACAAATGGCACCCTTCCTTCGATAGATGCAGCCATCGTAGCTGTATCCAATCTATACAGCAACCCTACAATATGCACCTTTTCAAACATCCACATAAACTTTTCACACAGGCCAAGACCATTCAATTTCGAAAAATATTCCCGAAAAAGATTATCTAAAACCCCATCACCAGAAAGCTCAATCAAAACATCTTCGGAAAGCAACAATTTCTTCTCTTCCCAAGACGTATACTTGTATAGCGACAGAAAGAAATCCACCTCATCACGGAATGATATACTTCCATATTTCCTTTGCAGATTTTTCCCAAGTAACTTCATCAGCAATCCTGTGTTTTTCCTTTTTTCTCCGTGCCCATAATGATTAAACAAACTTATTTTTTTATAGTCATACGCACTTCTGAAAATTCGGCCATATCCACCAAAGATTTCATCTGATCCTTCGCCAGAAAGAACGACTGTTATATGTTTACTCAATTCTTTCGACATCACATACAAAGCAGGCTCATTTGGGACACCCAGAGGAGCATCCTTATAATTTATCAACTTACACATTTCCTCAAAATAATCTCCAGAGGTCAGAAGAATTTCGGTGTGCTCTGTACCATAAAGCTGTGCAATCTCAGTAGCGTAATTGAACTCGTTAAAACTCTGGTCCTCAAAACCTATGGTAAATGTCTTAACAGGTTGTTGCGAGCTCTTCGCCATCAACGCTACTACAATGCTGGAATCTAACCCTCCACTAAGGTAAGCCCCTACTGGTACATCGGCAATCATTCTATATTTGACAGATTCTCTTAATAATCGTTTGAGATTGTAAAGATAAAAAGATAACCCTTTATCCTCGTCTTCTATTACCATAGGGAGATCCCAATATTTATGGATTTGATAATCTTTCCCAATAAGATCAACCTCCAAATAATGCCCCGGAAGTAATGTCTTTATTCCCCGGAACATGGTATATTCGTGAATAGGATATCTATAACTCAAATAACTAGACATTCCTACAAGATCTTCTTTACGAGGGAACCCTGGATATTTAAGAATAGCTTTTGCTTCCGAGGCAAAAATCAATCTTCCATCAAATTCTCCATAATAAATCGGCTTCACCCCAATCCTATCTCTAACAATAAATACCTTCTTCAAATCTTTATCGTAAATAGCAAAAGCAAACATCCCTCTAAATTTCTCTAGACAAACAATTCCATACTCTACATATGCATTTAGCACTACCTCAGTATCTGTAAATGAACGAAATCTATGCCCTCTCTCGATCAATTCTCGACGAAGCTCCTCAAAATTGTAGACTTCTCCGTTGTAGACTATCCAAACATTTCTAGAGAGCGAACTCATAGGCTGATGTCCTGATAAACTCAAATCCAATATGCTCAATCTTCTATGTCCAAGAGCAAGATATTCATCTATGAAAATACCCTTGTCGTTTGGTCCTCTATGGGAAAGGAGGTCAACCATAGTGGAAAGAATATTCTCTTCCAGTTTTGAGTTATTTCCCAAATTTATAACACCAACTATTCCACACACTTCATTTCTCTCCAAGATGGTTACCACATATCGCCGGTTTGAATCTTTCAAATTCCTCCAAAATCAATTCAAGAGTTTCTTTATTCAATACTGTATAACGATCACGTAGATCTCTAGCAATTCGTATAGCCCCAACGAAGACCTCTTCTTCAATACCAAGCTCCCAGAAACCTAGAGGAAAACCTAATCCTCTATAAAGCCGGACTAGATCGTCAAGGATATCCTGTCTTTTGTGCAAGTATACTGTAAACAAAGTAGCGAAACCCACATGTATACCGTGTAATCCGTTCACACCCATCCTATTCAGCGCATGGGCGATGTTATGTTCGGCTCCACTTGCTGGTCTTGAAGACCTAGCTACTATCATCGCCACCGCGCTCATAATTAGCCCATCAAACAGGTCTCTAATGAAGGCATCACTATAGACCGAATCATACTTGCCC
>JAGSHR010000150.1 GCA_029855985.1 Candidatus Njordarchaeota archaeon | reverse complement strand
TTTATCTGTTTTACTCTAAATATGTATTTTAACTATATTGTTCACCTAACGGTGGTTGATTTTTTGGTTAATGGTGTTCTAAATTGAAGATCCTGGCCATTGGTAATATCCATGGGGACTTTGACTTGTTCTCAAAGTTGTTTAGTATAATTGAGAGAGAAGTTGACTTCGACGTTGTTTTTATTACTGGGAACATTGGTCGATATTCTGTGATTAAGAAGATCATGGAATTGATTTCTAGGGCAGGTTATGAGACCGTATCTGTTTATGGGAGCGATGACGATTATTACTTGAAGCAACTATTAAGGCATGGTGAGCACAAGCTTTGGAATGGGGTAATCATAAACCTTGGCGGTGTTGTCCGTGTTCATGGTTATAAGATCTTGGGGGTAGGTGGTTTAAAGGGTTCTGGTAGATACTGGTATGATTGGAGAGATAGAACGATCTTAAAGATTATGGAAAATGTTTCAGGAAGAAAAATTGATTTTATTTTGGCTTACGAGTTCCCGAAAAATTATTCTCCAGAGTGCGTAGGGAAAGAGGTTTGCGGTCGTTTTTCCCTTAAAGAACTTGTACACGAAGTGGAACCCACTTTTTATATTGGTGGCCGCAATCATGGTGAACCAAAGGGTTACCTTTATGATAATGGAACTATCGTCGTCGAGAGTGGAACTATAAAGAGTGAAAGCGGTGAAAGTTTTGCAACCATTATACACGCTGCCAAAAAGATAGTTGAGGTATACAAAGTGGTTGACGAAAACGTATCTCTAGCTTCAAGGTACGAATTTTAGATAACACTTTTTCACCAAAAATTAGTTGGGTTTTGTGGCATTTGGAAAACTTAAAGATAGGAGCAAGACTTTATCATAGGACTTTTAATCATGGGCTAAAAAAAGGTAATGTGGATTGTATTTTTATTTATTCCATTTTCATGAATTTAGGTCGCTTACTCAGATGCTTAGCGAAGTAGATTTCTCTGAAGGGGTAACCTTTTGTTTCCTCTTTGATCTTGTTTATTAAGTCGTCTAAAGTCATTTTTTCTTGTTTTCCTGTTTCCCTAACTCTAACTGTTAGTGTACCGGATTGTTTCTCTCTTTCTCCTATTATAACTGTGTAGGGAACCCATTCTTTCTCCGCGTCCACGATTTTCCTGTCAAGTGTTCTCTCTGTGTCATCAATGTCCACTCGTATATTATTCGCCTCCAATTGTTTTGATAATTCCTCTGCGTACTCTATTAACTCGTTTTTTATTGGTATCAATCTGACTTGTACCGGTGAGAGCCAAACTGGGAGCATCGGTTTCTTTTTCCTTACTGCAGTGTCAAATTGTGCGTAAATAAACCTCTCTATAGAGCCTATAATAGCTGTATGAAGTATCACCAAATTCTTCTCTTTACCATCTGCGTCTATGTATGTTATGCCAAAGCGTTTACTGTTCCCAATGTCTATTTGAACTGTTCCAATTTCCCTTGGTCTATCCAAGTGATCCCTAATTAAGTACTCAATGTTTATTGTCCAATAATAGTTTAAACCTGTTGGAGGGTAAATAGAGACTAAAATAGGTTTGCCAACCCTTTTCGCTAGGTTAATAAGATAATCCCTGTATTTTTCATATTGCTCGGGATTCACAACGTTTACAAGTAACTCATAGTTCCTACCTAGACCTTCCTCCATTTCACGCATTATCAAGTCGTGTACTTGGAGCAGTAGCTCTTTGCCCTCCTCCTCATTTTTAACAAAAATGTGCATGTCGGGCATCCAGAACCTTCTTAACCTAAAGCTTAACTCTGCTTCCCCACTTTGCTCGTAGCGGTAGGAGTCAGCTATCTCCAACATACCAAAGGGCAAGTGTTTATAAGAGATTAACCAGTCCTTAACCATCGCAAACTGTTGGTGACACGCAGCATATCTGAGCACAAATTTCCCTTTATCAGTCTCAACAACATATAATCTGTCACCGTAGAGATCAGCGTGTTCTTTAACAGGTTTTTCGCTCAAATCAAAGAATGCTGTTCCCTTAACCTCGTATACGGGGACACCTACTTTTCTTACAACCTTCCTCGCATAGTCCGCTACTAAGTCAAATATTAAACTTGCATATGGACCCATTCTCATATGACCATAATCCGCCATTGGCTCCCACTCGAATCCAAACCTCAACAGATATTCCAATACTTTGGATTTACCTCCCTTTGCTGGTTCTTTTAAGGCCTCTCTCCTAACGAGTATTCGGAAATCCTCGTTAAAACTTGATAGATCCGCTTTACTTGCTTCTACCTCCTCACCGTTAGGGTACAAAATAATGAACTTTTTCTCGCCCTTCTTCCTCTCAACCTTTTTTTCCACTGGGTGAAACTCCCTTGATAATTCTGCTAGTGGGTGTCCCTTCACGGATATTCTGAAGGCTTTGTACCAACCGAATGGTGCTCTGTGAACCTCGTAACCTTTTTCTTTAACCATGGAAACCATGGAGTTCAATAATCGCAGTGCTTTATCCACACTAGCTAGGTTTTTGCTAAGATGAGCCCATGGGTAAATAACTATCCTTTCAGCTTTTACTTTTTGGGCAACAGATATTAGATCATTAACAGCTTCCTTCACCACGTTCTCGTTATCGTCTTTCTCAACCGTGACTAATGCTACGAGAGCTTCATCTATCCTGTGTAATTCCTTATCGGTTTCCTCAGGTTGCTTTATGGCTTTTTTCTTGGCTTGAAACTCTATCCAATCGCTGTGAAGCAATACAACCTTCATTCAACACACCAATTGAGAGATAACAAGACAATAACATAGAGAGTTACACACAATTTAAGTAATCTATTGTATTTGCGACGTATAAATTTTAAATACACATACCTAAAACCATTGTTTTCTATATATTAAACTTTAGGTTCCAGAGTGAAACTTGCTGTTTCATGGTTGAATTAGCGGGATCATTTATGTCCCTCATTAACCTCTTAGAGCTCCCAAATGGTGTTTATAGAGTCGAGAAAAACAAAATAACAAGAATGCAAGGAATAAATCCATTAGACAACGAGAAAATGCTCGTTTTCTTCTTGAATAAAAGATGTATCCACTGCCTAGCGCTTACACCTGAGATAGAAGGATTAATAAAGTATCTTGACAGGGAAAGAAAGAAAACAACTATTGTCTTAGTACTGTGCGATTGGTTTACCGAGGAATGCAAAGATGAAAACGCTAAAAAACTCTTTGAAGAATACAATGTTGACTCCACGCCCACCATTTTGTTGCTAGAAAAAAAGGGCGACTACATCGACAAGATGTATATTGAGGCTTACGGCTTACACGAAATAAGAAGCCTATTATAGAGAAAATCAATGCGCTTATCTTATCCTAAATATAAACCTATTTTTATTATGTCAAGTGACCAAAAGAGAGACTACTGTACCTTTGTTACGCGTATTGGGTTGACTGCTAAACAGCCAGACCGTTTCACTCCGTGTAGACTTCTTTCAATACACCAATATTTGGGAATCTTAAGTTTTCCTTGCCCCTCAATAAGCCTATTGGAGTTAAATTTTCGATAACTGTATGATACCTAATATAGGG
>JAGSHR010000231.1 GCA_029855985.1 Candidatus Njordarchaeota archaeon | reverse complement strand
GTATTATACAATATCGATAAAATAAAAGATTGTTAAAAAAGAGGCGTTATTATTGGTATTGAGAGAAATATTGATAAGACGCCTATTGAAAGATTGGATAAATAAAGCCAATAAATGGACAGTTAAAACATGGAGATCCTATCAAAGAGAAATGTACGAAAAATTCGTAAGAACCAAATACACCCGAGCAATTCTAGATAACCCCCCATCCTTTGATGAACTCATACATGTCTCAACGCCTGATTACCCCGAACCTCCACCCAATTATCCAACAATGCTCGAATGGTATTCAACAGGGACAATAAGATCAAAAAGAATTGCTCTAAGCAGAAACGACCTGTTAATCATATTAAGAACAGCTGCGAGAGTTCTAGGGAATATTGGTAAATTCCCCGCAAAAAATGTAATTGGAGTCGCAACCGATGACCCCTATGCCTCAGCAAGATTCCTCTTTGGGGGAGCCTCAATTATTGGAAAGAAGCATATAAGCTTAAAATACAAGGAGATCGATGAAAGACTACCTGAAATAAAGAAGAAAGCCCCATATGACACAATGCTATCAATGATTTCATTAGCCTTCGGTACATTAAGAAAATTTAAGGAGCACAATATTCCCCTAGAAGAACCGTTTGTCCTCGGTGTTACTGGGGATGTATTAACTAAATCTTTAAGAAATAGATTTCAAGCTTTGATCGAAGAATTAGGCGTAACTGATGGGCATGTTCACCAGTTCTATGCATGCAGCGAAGGGGGCGTAATGGGTGCTTCAACTCCAAACACAGATAACCTAGTTTATTATCCAGATGGAACAATCATGTTTCTAAGAAATGACCAAGGCGAAGTTTACCATATGTTCGATGCACCCCAAGGATTCGTAGGCGAAGTCCTCGTAACCTTCTTAAAAGAAATGATCGTTCCAAACTTCGAACTCAAAGATGTGGTTGAAATAGTCAAAACTAGAGGAGATTTCGGTATGCCCGAATATAGAGTCTTAGGAAGGAAAGCGGTTATAAAAGAATTCGATGTACCTTTTGTTGGAAGGGTCAAGGGCATGGCGGGTGCGATTCTAAGAGTTGCAGGATTACATTTAACATCCTCTGATGTAGTCGATACTATCGAAAGGCTAGGAGGCATCTCCTTAACAGTGATTTTTGACCGTGGTAACGAGGCTGAATTCCACATTTACTCAGAGAGACCAATTGATGAGAGAACTCTGATAGAGGAATTACTTAAAACACCTGAAACAAAAACTACTGGTTTGCTCATTAAAGATGGCATATATAAGATTGAAAACCATGTTGTTCCAAACATAGGAGACAAGATAGCGGATTACTTAAAGGAAAAAATCAAAGAAGGAAAGCCTCAAAAACTTTTCAAATTGATACTCGTTAAAGAAAACCTAGAAAATTAAGAAAAAGTGTGAAAAGTTACCACATAAATTTTTCTTTCATTAGCATTTTCTCGATTATACTTTCTTTTTCCTCTAGTAATTTTGAAACCTTGTCGTTTAATTCTTTTAACTTGTCTCTCTTGAATTCCAAATCTTTTATACCCATTTTTTCAATTATGAACAGGGCTTTATGAGCTTCATTTTGGTTTTCACAGATAAATATTAGTAAGCCTGGCTCACCTCTATCGGAATCTTTCCTTTTAATTAGAACTGGGAATATTGAGTAATACAAAGTTTCCTCTACTTTGACCACTTGTTGAGACTTGTAGTTCAAGTTGCCCTCACTCAATATCTTCTTGATCTTACCTATATTCTCCTCCGCTAAACCCTCGGGATAACCAATAACTACGTTACCGCCAGCCCTAAAATCAATCAATATCACGCCTTTCATTTTCATCGAACCTCGAATTTTTCTTCTATTTTGCTAATCCACGCAACAGGTTTCTCCATTTTCCTTCTCGTTAAAAGGTCCATCTGTCCTAGGAATATAATGACTCCGCCGCTTACAACTAGAATTGGGCTAATTAAGAATAGTGGCATGGGTTGCTGTGTGAATAGTCTTGAGATCACGTATAAGGTTAAGCCAAGGGCAAACGTTAGAGCTTTTATGCTTCCATTCAATTTGTATATGTAGAGGAATAACACGATTACTATCACGAGCAATGCAGCACTCATTACTATTCCTGCGTAGTAGCTGTAACCATAGAATGTAAATATTGGAAAGAGAACAACGGCAGCCACTGTAATCATTTTACCGATATTCCCCAGTTCAATAAAAGAAACCAAGAACGCTAACAGCATCAGAGAGAACACGAAGGTCAATATGTCAATGATGAGATTATACGTTGGAGGAAAATATTTTCTCCTTGTTTGTAGTATGAACTCAAAATAACCCAAAACCAACATTGTTATTCCAGCAAAAAGAAAGAAATTCGCCAAAAGTAATGTCTCCCTTAGCCTGTTTCTACGATAGACCCTTAAATGCTTAATGGATACAATTGTGAACAAGAATCCCACGAACATGTTTTCTATTGCTGCTAATAACCATTCTTCTATCATTGCCAAAGGTTTAACCCCCTAAAAACAGTGCTTTGTCAAGTTTTTCTTTTAATATTTGACTATTTATATTTTCTACATTTATATTCTCTTCTTTTAATTCTTTTAACACTCTTTCCAAAACATGTTGAACCAAAACATCTTCCTCATCCTGCGGAGTTACCGCTAAACCTATTAAGTCCTCATACTTGTAGAGGATAAATTTTCGCTTCATTGTTTCCATTGTGGCATAACTATAGGTGTTGTTTTTACTTAACTGGAGGCTTGAAAGAATGTTTGTCAGTAAAGTTATGTAGTCTGTTGGGATATCTTTATCTCTTAGCAAACTAACTATAGGTCTGTGCTCTTTATTTAATAATATGAAATCGTCTATACTCACGTTCATTTTAACCAATTTACCAGTGATCTTCCTATAAATCCAACCAAATAAGTGTATAATACCAAACCCATATTTAGCGCTTGTTCTAAATATTTGGAAAGGATTATTCTTGACTTTATTTAGTTCAAATTTTTCAATTAGTTCCCCTTCACTAATGACGTTAGGAAGATCAATCTTATTAATGACAAATGCTATCGGCACATTGGGCTTAATGTACTTATATATCTTCCAAAACTCGTTTTTTGCCTCATCTAACCTCTTGTGATCACTTCCATCAACAACATAGATCATAGCATCACTTTTTTCCACATGTTCCCCCCAAAGTTTTCTAAACTGTTTTTGACCTCCCATGTCCCAAACCTTAACTTTCAGGCCAAAAATGCTAATTTCCTCAATATCATACCCCAAAGTTGGTTCCGTAGCCACACTCGATCCGTACTGCAAAAAACGGAGGATCGATGTTTTTCCAGCGCCATCCAAACCAACAATAACAATATTGGTTTCCTTCTTAACAAATCTTAAAAACCTATCGAACACCATCTTAACCCCCGCCTTCAACTCAAACTAAAAATGTGCATGCCCTATTTGTTTTATAAATACTATTAAAAAACCCCCATTTAAAAGTTCACAGGAAATAATTAATCAAGCATAAATTATGGTCAAATTAATTAAATTTATTTAATAATTAAATGAATACAATTCAAATGGAAAGCTTTTTGTCAGAAGTTGTTCAATAACACCCGCCACAATAGAAAATCATATATATAATTATCACACTGCTTAGCAGAAACAAAATCGAATAAAAATGGAAAATCTTCCATGCCCTCCTGTCCCTGGACAATCTGATTGCTATGATATTTGCTAAGGACGCTAGAAAAACACCGTTACCTCCAACATTAACTCCATACGCGATAGGTACCCAATCGTTAATATAATTAGCCAAAAGTGTAACTGCGGGAACATTACTAATAACCTGAGAAACAATCACAGACACGATAAACACACTTGCAGGATTACTAAGTGAGAGTGATAAAAAGAACTCCCTCACGAACGTTAAGTTTGAGAATACACCGATGACCATGAAGAGCAATACAAAGAATATTACGAGAAACCAGTCAACATTATTTAAAATGTTTCTTTTAACAACGGCTACTATGGAAACCACGAAAAAAGCCCCTATAATTGGGATGTCGAGCTCAGCGAGAACAACAAAAACGATTAAAAGGAATAAGGAAAACATGAAATCTCTCTTATTGTATTCAATCGTACTTATTGGCTCTTCAATCATGTAATCTTTGGGAAAACTGAAGAAAACAAAAAACAAAAGGAGAAAATACAGCACTAAAAATAGAGGGAACATAGCGACCACAAAATCACCGAATGACAAACCCCACTTATGCCAAATAAATATGTTCTGGGGGTTCCCAATCGGGGTTAGTAGAGAACCAACATTTACCGCAATAGCCACGAAAACTATCAATTTAACGTAATCCTCTAAATAATCTCTAAGCTCTAATATCAACGGTACAATCATGAAGAGGGAAACATCGTTCGTGAAGACAGCTGAGAGTAAGGCTGACAGCGTAACTATTACGATTGCTAAGGATCTTTCACCAGAGCAATTACTTATAATTTTAGAAGAGATGTAGGTGATAAACCCGCTTTCCTTCACTAACTCGGTTACAACCATGAGTCCAAGTATCGTGAAAATAGTGTTCCATTCAACGAGAAAAGGTAAAACTGGAATATAACTTGGGAAAAACAGGATTTCAACAACCAAAATTAAAATAAGTACAAAAAGAAGAGGTTCGCCACTGATGAAACCCTTGATTCTTTGCCCAATGATAGCTATCTCCTTCCCCACTTTTAACACGCAAATAATAACTACCACTGACCCATAATTAAATATTTACAAAAAGGTATTGTTTATACTAGTTATATACGCGAAGGATTTCCACGATTAATCCTATCTTAATAACACAGTGCAGGAACTTGTGAGTTCCTAATTGTTTTAAATGCTCGCAAAAATACATCAATTATAGGTTTGATAAAGCAACGACATTTCAATAAAACTTGGTTAATAACTCAAAAATTGGGGAGATATTATTGTTGTTAAAAATAAAGATAGATAGGGAACAAATTAAGAGTCATGTTGATAGGATTTTGGACGAGTTATTATCGTTCGGTTTAAATCTGTATTACATTGACAAGAGAGAAAACATTGAGGAGTACTATTTCGACTTCCCAGAAACTACAAGTGAGATTGAACTTGTATCTAACCTTAAATATGATCTGGTAACCCAACTAATAAAACTGAGCAAGGAATTTGATGAGGCTCTCACTTTTTACCTCGTTAACGAAAAAGAAGCAGAAAAGAAGACTGCAGTACTAAGTTTTGCAAACGAGGAAGTAGAAATACACGCCTTTCTGCACTATGGAACAAGGTATGCTATGGGCGAAACTATTTCAATGGATATACACTTTACAAACAAGATGGAGAAACCATTAGAGGTTGTCCGAAAGGGATCCCTACTCTTCACAATTATCTTCTATGATATAAATGGAAGCCAATTCCTAACCTTGACTCCAAGAGGGGAAAGAGAGGAACGCTTCCTATTACAACCCAATGAAACGATTGTGGAGAAAACGAAGATCGACACCCATCTTCTCAAATATCATGGATTGTATAAAATGCAAATAAAATCCCCCGATGTGATAATAGGTGGCAACACAACATTCTACCTAACGGAACCTATATGGCTAAAGGTACTCTTAAAGGAAAAAGCATAGAAAGAAGAACCTTAAAAACAATCAACGCAAATACAAATAATTGGATGATGATGGTTTCGCGAACAGAAACACATGAAGAGAAAGACCCCGTCTGACAAAAACCAAATAAACTCTCATTCACATTTTTCTAAAATGATATTTAACACTCTCCTAACAGAAGAAAAAATCATTTGGAGATCTTCTTCATTGAATCCTCTATTTGTTGGAATTTGAATACCCAATATTAGGGTTCGTTTGTCTTCCGATTCTAAGGCCTTCAACATTAAATTTATCGGGATCGTGTGTGTTGTCAAGGTTTCAGAAGACACTTCCTCTGGTCTCAAAAAAACAAGGTCTCCTACCGGTAAACCGGCATCTATTGCGTCAATAACAAGGATATGCGTATAGTTGCTATTCAAGTATTTTGATAAAACGTTTTCAGGGGTGTTTAACGCTATTTCAACACTTAAATCGGGCGCACTCTCAGTTATAAAATTGCAAACTTCTACTCCAATTCTATCAATTGGAGATAAGGGATTACCTATTCCAACAATAACAATCTTCCTACAATTATTTAGAAACTCTATGAGTTTATCAGAACCGTGTAGCCCCAATTAATCACCCTTGAAACTAGTATTTTATAGCTAAACATAATGCTCCGATAACAAAAACTACTACTGCAAAAACTATTGGTAATACTACAATAATACTATATATGGTGCCGCCAACATAGTTACCAAAAAACATGGCAACCGCACCAAAAATATTGACCAAACCAATGTATGTGCCCCTATAATGTGGTTCAGTTAAATTCATTTCTACTTTGAAAACAATCGGCCATAGGGCTGCTTCCGCTAAAACCTCGAAAAAAATCGCCACTAAGAAACCGAGCATATTTGGTGAAACAATGAGTATAAACCCGTTTATTGAAAAGAAGACTGCTGATAGGATGAATCCTTTTTTGCTTGAGATATTGTTTGCTATTCTGCTGAAAAGAGTTTGTAGGGGAGAATAAGCTGTGAACCAAACCAGTGCTATTAATCCCCATTCTATTAGGTTAAGTCCCGCGTCATTCGTTGCAAACACGGATAACATTACCCAAAACATTGGGAAAGCAAAATAGATTAACGCCATATAAACAATAAATAGAAGTCTTTCTTTGCTGAATAAGACTTTTAACTCGATTTTTTTCTCTTGTTTTTCACTTTTGTAAACGTCTTTTAACAGCAAGACGAAGAGTGTTGAAATCAACACTAGAATCGCTGAAAATTGTAATGTCACCTTCAAGAGGTAACCGAGTGTGTACTCGTTTAAAAATATTATGAAAACGAGTATTGCGAAAATACTCGGGACTTTTGAGACACCGTATGCTATCGCAGAGTACTTTTGGTATGTTTCACTTGTTAAACTGTCACCCAATAATGTGTTCAGGCTGACAAAGAAAAGGGAGAAACCAGCCATGTACACAAAGTAATTAATTAATATTGGGAAAAACTCGTTTAACGTTGGGAGAAAGTATATTGATACCCCAACTAGTATTGTCCCTATCGTCATTGATTCCCTTCTTCCGATTAGATCCGTGTTTATTCCTCCCACAAGGTAACCAATAATGTTCGCAAGACTCCCAAAAGCAAATATTAAACCAATTTTGCTTGGTTCTAAACCACTATTATACAAATAAATCGTGAAATAAGTATAGATTATAAACAGTGGAATATTAACAAAACCCCAGTAGACAGTTGCCACGTAAACGTTCCGAAGCAACGGGACCTTAGAATTCCCTAGCATAACATCACTTCACGAACACACTTGAAAAAATTTTATTAAAGAAGTTTATTAACATTTCGCAAATTTACCTCTCCACCGAATTCTCTTTGGACATTTTTATTAGTTTCCCTATCTTAACCCTTCGATAAACAGCGTAGATTAAGGGAAAATACGAAAAAATAACTATAGAAAAAAGGAAGTAAACGTTTGAGAGCAAAAGCTGCCCCGTTTCCTGATAAATATACAGTGAGAGTAGGATTATATCCATCGTAATGAACTGGATCATGACAGAGTAAATAACTATTTTAAAGACAATATCGCGACCCCACCTCTTCGATAGCAATCCAGCGTGAAGTATTATCGGCTTTTTCAAACCTAACACAATAAATATTAGCCCTATTATGAACCAAATGACACCCAAAACACCAAAAATAAAAGCGACCTCCTTCGCGGAAACAAAGTTTGAGGGCTCACCAGAGAAACTAAAATTTAATGGAACTGGTGAACCAGATAGGTAAATTAATAGAAGAAACACGTTATAAACAGCATAAGAACAAATAAAGATAAGTTTCTCCAGTGCCATCAATTGAAATGGTTTTAGCGGACCTATAATCTCACCTTCAATGGGTTCAAACGATAAATACTTCTCAGCTAACTCTCGCGCATACCAATACCCAAAAACAAAAATTATAGCGCTTCCAGACACTATTAACACTGTGTAGGTCTCAGTAGTTAATTCGAAGAAGTAAGAACTTAAGAGGAAGAAAAATCCTACTAACATCATTAATAAACCAACTATAATGTTTACTTTATTCCAAACACGCTTATCGGCGTAAGTGTAACCTATTCGGAATCCAATAAAAACGTTTGGGCCAATAAGTGGCGCAACTATACTCAAGATCAACCCAAAAACGATAAAGAGAATTCCTGCGAACAATCCGAAATCATTCAATCCACGGTCACCCCGAATACTCATCTATGCTTTTTCTAAGGGCTTTCCACAGTTTTTTAACCTCTTTTAAGAAATCTTTTCCCAAATCCGTTATAACATAATACTTTCTTGGAGGACCATCTTTTGATTCGGCCCAATAGCTCTTCAGAATACCATCTTTTTCAAGTTTCTTTAAAATGGGGTAAAGGGTACCCATAGTTAACTTTACAAAGCCTTGGGTTTTTAATTCAACCATTTTAGCTATCTCGTAACCGTATGTTGGTTCGCCTTTCTCCTCCATAGTTAGTAAAATAAGATACGCATAGAGACCGGAGAAAAAGCTTTTCCTATATTTATCCAATATCTTTTTTAATTTTCCCGCATCTAAAGTACTCAAAAAAGAACCCCGGATTCAATCTACTGAGATTCCTTTTAAACGCCACGCTTGCCATTATATTGAACATCTATATAGAATTAAATATATTCTAGAAAAATAACCAATATAAAAGGAAAATAATAACCTAGACAAAAATCTAAACTTTCTTCAAAGAAGCTGAGTAAAAAATAGAGAAAAGATAGAAAAAGAAATCATAATTTTCTCCTTATCCGAATTTTAATCAGAGTAAGCAATTAAGTAAGTGTCGCCATCATCATAAAGCTCCTGTGGAGCAACACCATTAGCGTATGTCCATGACCAACCAGGATTAGCATCTATGTCAATACCATAGTACTTATAAGCTGCCCAAACTAACTCAGAACAATAATAGGAACTACCTAACACTTGCTTGGATAACCACCAGTAATCATAGGGGTAACCTACCTTAGATTCAGCAAAAGATACGGCTAAAGATCTGTAATAATCGCTCGTAGCAACTCTGATAATTGCTGCTTCATCTGCACTCCACACTGCGTCAGCCCAAGTTGAGTAGTGAACTCCTTGTTTATTCGAGTGAACAACGTAGTAATCCCAATGCCAATATCCTCTTGCTGGGTCGTATCTATACTGATACCCAATGTACATTTCTGCATGGGTCCAGTAACCTGGTACTAATAAGTCAAAGATACTTCCCTTTGTTAGGATTATATCTCCCGGCTTGGCATATAGTGGCGAGAGAGAGTTGGTACCATCGCCGGAGGAAATCGCCTTTACGTTGGTTGCATTCACGAGGAAGCCGGCAAATAGGAGAGCTATGAGGGACAGCATTACTATTTTTTTCATACACTTCAACTCCGGTTTGGCGTTGTTCTGTTAGATTTAAAGGGGTTACATATAAAGTATAAATTACATTATTTAAATATTATAGTTTTTCCATGTCAAAAAAATTAGAGATATCATCTTTATTTTGCCAGTTGTTTAATATTTTCACTATCGAATTTTCAAAATTAAATGTCAATTTTGTGAAGTGATCAGTTTCTTAGTTTCCTTTCTAGGCACCTATTACAAGTTCCAGAGAGTCTTTTACGCAGATTTTGTGGTTTGTATGCACGATAATTTTTTATACCTTGTGTTACATAGTATTATAT
>JAGSHR010000092.1 GCA_029855985.1 Candidatus Njordarchaeota archaeon | reverse complement strand
CAATAAAATTGGATCTTGTAGGATAACGTTCTCTATTGTGTTTTTGATGAATCTGATGCACATATTTATATATGCCTCGTTGATTTCTTTAGAGCTTCTCGGTGTTAAGTATTCCCTCCAAATCTCTACCGCAAATTCCTTTTCATCATAGTCTGGAACAAACCTCAAAAAGTTTTTTAGGACTTTTCTCTTGTCAATCGTTTGTTCTCCGTATTTTAGTTGCGCTAACCTTATTGTCTCTCCAGCAAGTATAGTTATAAGGTAATTGGTTCCTTTTGTCAAAGCGTTTCTCAATTTATCTAAGATTTATCTAAGATAGAATGAGCGCGCTCTTCGATAATTTCCTTGGGATCCGGTATAACAAGTTTATATTTGAAATCTTCTCCAAAAATTATTTTAGAGTTATCAACAAAATCGAAAGCATAAATATCGAGAAATTTAAAGAATGGTTTTAATGGTTTTCGTCCTTTTAAGGGTAATTCTCTTTTAAATCCCCATGGAATATCTATGACTTTTTCATAGTTACTGCATCCCCTTAAAGGTTTAGCTAAATTCTCGATTCCCCTGATAACATCTTCGATAATCTCTCTTCTCGTGTTATTCTCAAAGACAACGAATACATCAATATCGCTAATGTCTGGGATGAAATCACTTCTTACGAGACTTCCGAAAACAACTGCTGAGTAAACACTGCTTTGCATTGAAAAATCTAACTCATGGAGAAAACTCCTCACTTTATCGACTAATCGCCAAGCTTTTTCTTTGGTTAGACATGGGGTCATGTATTCCACCAGCATATGACACGCTAATAGCCTTGCGGTTTATACCTATCAAGTTATTGTACGAATCTAACAAATTCGTTTGCTTTTCGTCTTTCTGGGGGCGTGGGTGCTTGTTTTGGGTATCCTAGTGGTGTTATTGTTGCGATATAGTGATGTTTAGGAATGCCAAGTTTCTCTTTTATATTATCCCTGTTCATTCCAGCAATCCAACATGTTCCTAGGCCATAACTCCAAGCTGCTAGTATTAAATGATATGCCGCGATCACTGCGTCGTGTTCTGGTCTCCGTGTTTTGTCGGGATCTGATACAACCGCAATTGCCACTGGTGCTCTTCCAATAGGAGCGCTTCCCTTTCTATAATTCCCAAGCCAATCTAATAGTTCTCTATTTTTAATCACTACGAAATAATAGGACTGTGAATTCTTTGACGTTGGAGAGTATCTACATATCTCAAAGATTTTCCATAATATATCGTCTGGAACCTCTTTTTCCTTAAAGTGCCTGATGCTTCTCCTCGTTACTAATAATTCATCGCCAACCAAATATGGTTCAAGATCGCTTTGAAGAAAAGATTGAACCTCTATAATTCTGCCCTCTGGGTCTCTTGCAAAAAAATGATATATATCGTATTTTTCGTTAATTTTCGGTTCGCTTTCAGCCAAACCTTGAATTTTAAGGTAAACCTCATCAACTTTCTCTTTCTCCCTGTAAAAAATAGTTATTACCCCATTTGTGTCAGGTGGTTCCCTTTCGCAAAAACCTAAGAACAGATTCTCATTTCTCAATATGAGACAATCTTTTTGATCTAACCATACAGAAAAGTCAAGATTTTCAAGGTAAAACGCCTTTATTTTATTGAGGCTAACTGTGTTAAAGAATACAATGCCAGCCATAAACTTATCAACTCTCTAAACGTCCCTTTTTTCTTTAAAAACATTAGACGAAAAATAGGTATTAAAACAATGTATAAAATATTTTATATATGATATGTAGTGATGATATCGTATAATTTTATTCAAAATCCATCGCGTTAAATATTTCTTCGGGTAAATTGGGGCAATTCTTATTTAACCAGTATTTACTCTCCTCTATTTGCGCATGCAAGAGATTCTTGAATTCCTCCATGGAAACGTACGATGTTGGATCCAGTTGTTTTAATCGCTCCTTTGTTAATCCTGGGACCTCATCTGGTACAAGTACTTTTTCTCCCCAAACTGGGTGAGGTTTGTATTTAACGGCTCCTCTGACTGCTTGAAGTAAGAATAACTCTGTTTCCTCTATGCTTGGTCTTTCTCCACCGATTGCTTTAGGTATCCCGTTTTTCTCTACTAGGATTGGCTCTGGAGCCATTATCTTCTTTCCGCCAAGGTCCTTCTCTACCCACTCGTATTTAGCTATTATTCTCCCTGTAGTGTTGAATAAGTATACTTCTATCGGGTTTCCCTCCTCTTTTCTCTTCTTCAAATACTGGTAAAATCTAACCACGTGATCTGTGTTTGTTGCTCCCATTGTGAATGGTTGGGCGTATCTTGCTACATATCTTACTTTTCCGATTACTTCTTTTGCTTGAGCAGGGTGCCCAATGGTTCTTCCGTCTGCAAGAACTTTTGCTGCTAGGGCTATGTCTTCTATTTTTACCCATGCGTAATCGGTGAAGTAACCGGGTGATAGGAATACGGCTGTTGTGAGCGGTCCGCTTGATTGGATATCTCCATCGAAATACCCTGTATCTTCGAGGTAGAGAACGCTTCTTGAGTTTCTGTTTGGCATTCCGAAGTACTGGAATAGTTCTCCTTTGAAGCTTGGGTAACCGTTTTCGTCGAACTCTGTGTTTTCGTGTAGTGCTCTTGGGCTAGTTGCTGCGTTCCACATTGCTACTTGTTCGGGTGTTAGGTCTTCTGTTTTTGTCCACGCTCCTCTCTCTGATCCAATCACGGTGTCTTCGAATATTGAGATTATGTCATCGTTTTTGATCACTTGGTCTTTAACGTACTCAAGTGGGTTTACTCCGAATTGCTCCTTGTATATTTTCGCGTTTTCCTCTGTGAAAACGTAAAGCCCGTGTGTGGATTTTCCTGTTCCCGTTAGTCCCCACACTGCTAAGACTATTCTCTTCCATTCTCCGTCCACTTTCTTCACTGTGAATTCTCTGAGCGATGCGTGTTCACCCGTTCCTCCTCTTTTGTACACGTGGTAAATCCAGTGTGTTAACACAGCCTTCTTTATTTCCCCTTGATATGAGCTCATTGTTATTATCGTGAAGTTCGCATACGGGAATCTCATAACCATTAAGGGTTTGTCTTTGCCTGGTATCTTAGGGTTGCCAAGGTAGTGTGGTATGACGAATACTCTGACATCGGGTTCCTCATTTTTTGGAGCTGGGAAAACCAGTTGACTCCACCTGTAGGCTAAGTCGGGGAACTGTGGATCCACGTAAACTGTGGCGTGCATTTGTGCTTTTGTCCCAGGCTTCCCAACGTAACCGTCTACTTTTATAAATGGACCTTGTGCTAGAATGTGCTCTAGGACTCTCAACATTAATAGTTTGTGTTCATATTGGAGTTCCTCATCACTGTTTATTACTACTGTATTAGCTGCGGATCTTGACCAAATATTTGAAGACCAGTTCCAAGAACCGTTTTTGTATTGGGTTCCATATAGTTTTGCTCTATCAAATAAGTCTGGCGGATTGTCAAGAATGTGAGTTAACCCTGCTTTTCTTTTTATTTCTAGAATTTTGAAGAAGGTGTCTATGAATGTTTTGGAGTTCAACTCTTCTAATGGTGGGATTACTTTACCCATGAATACCCCCTACAAGGAATTTCGAGTATTTCTTAGAATTAAAGAAACTAATGTATTTAAAGTATTAACATTGTTTAATTTCATCTTAATGAATAAATTGATGGGAGGGTTTAATCAATGTTTGAGAATTAGGGAAATTGTTAAATACTGTGGAGGCATTTATTAGCTAATCCTTTTTATAGAAGATACTTAGTGTCTTCCTCCCGAAGGGGGTACAACATTACCGCGTTGATTCGAAGTTTTTCATCTCCTTGTTTTATTACCTCCATCTCCATGATAACTATTATGTTCTTAATCTTTCCCACGACCCATTTACACTTATAGTATTTCTTGTCGTTTACTTTTCCCAAGTAGAGGCAGTTTGGCTCGCTTCGTCTTTCCACGTAGAGGTCCTTGTATCGATGTCTTATCGCGCTATCAACTAATTTTAATAATGTGTAACTTGAATCTATGTCCATGTTTCTTAGTTGTTCGGTGATTTTATATCCTATTTCCACAAGTGCTAATTGTACGTTGTATAGTTCTTCTTCCTCTGTCAACAACATCATCTTCCTTTTTATCATTGTTTGAATATACACAAATGTTTAAACATTCCTAATTCTTGATATATTGGAGACAATCTCACGAAACAAAAAACATAATATAAATTTATTCATACTAATATAGTATACGATAAACTATAAAAATTGTTAGAAAAATTACAATAATATTAAAAAATTAGGAAAATTCACGCAATAAAACAAATTTTTTGTAATTTATTTAGTTATGATATTAACATCTCTAAACGCTATATAAGGGAGATACATGTTGAAAATCGTTTTTTGTTCTTTCGATACAAAGAGTACATTCTTTAGCAAATTGTAGATGTTGCCACTTACCATAGCGCCTCTAACGGATCCAATAATTTCTCCATTTTCGATTTTCCACAATGGTGATGCCGCAACACTAAACTCTCCGCTCTCAGGGTTGCTTGAGTGAGCGCCTTGAACCCCCAACAATAAATATCCTTTGTTTATTTCAGTTATCATTTCTTGAAGACTGGCGTCCCCAGGTTCTATTATGAAATTTGTTGTTTTTGGCTCTGGTAGTGTTGCGTACGGTGGTGATGACATTGCTGTTGATGAACCTCTTATTCCATTACCTGTCGATTTTTCGCCTAGGGCTTTCCCCGTGTAATTATTATGATAGAATCCTCTTAGCACTCCTTTGTCTATCAGTGTTTTTCTTTGTGTTGGTACGCCTTCATCGTCACTTCTGCTGGTGGCGAATCCTCCTTTTAGTGTCCCATCATCTATTATTGTAATGCTATCACTCGCAACCTCTTCGTTTAATTTGTCCCTGAAGGGTGTTCTATTGTTCATTAAGCTGTCCCCGTTCAAGGCATTTATGAGCGTATACTCAAGTATTCCCTGTAACGCATATGGGTGGAATATTACGGTACTTTTCTCTGTTTCACCACTAGCAGATTTGAGAGTTATTCTGACTTGTTCAGCTACGCTATTAACGGTCTCTTCAATATTCAGCCCCTTTGTTCTCGAAACCGAGAAATCAAATAACATTGGTGTCCTAACGTTCCCCTCGACACCCATTGCAACTAACACTAAGTAATTGAATGTGCCCTTATCTTCTGTGTTCACACCATTACTGTTGATAACTATTTTCTTGCCTGCACCAGCTCCAGCCTCAATTTGTATTGGAATAGCTCTTTTTTCTGCCTCTGAGATCTTGGCTAATAACTCGTTTACAATCTCTATCAAGTGGGATTCACTTAAATCAACAAGTGATTCATCAAACACACCTTCGACGCTCGGATAATTCCCAGGTTCAGGAAGCGAAACCCACTTTTCTATTGGTTTAGAAGCTTTAGCTGATGATATGGCATCTTTTATTGCTTCCTCTAATGACTCCTTTGTTAGTTTTGTTGTGTACGAAAAACCGATCCTCTTGTCTACTACAACTCTTATCCCCACTCCCTCTTCTTGGCTTTTCGAAATATTTGGCATACTAGCCATGATTAATCCCAGTGATATCGTGCTTCCATCAGTATAATACAATTCTATCTCATTCGCACCAAGTTCTAAACCTCTATTCACCGCCCACTCTAGAATATCGCTCTCCATTCATGATTCACCTCCAACCTTTATCTTTTTAACTCTAATGTGGGGACCCCCATCCCCAACATAAGCGGTCTGTCCTTTACCGCATCTACCTGGGTGCAACTTGAAGTCCCTACCAACGGCTTCCACTAGCATTAAAGTTTCTAGAGTATTCCCGCTTATTGACACATTTCGTATGGGTTCACCTATCTCACCGTTTACAATCTCATATGCCTCCTGGATACCAACTTGGAAAGTACCATCCACGTTCGCTTGACCGCCCCTAAATGCTTTGAAGTAATAACCAAACTTTATATCCTCGTACAATTCCTCAAACTCATAATCTCTTGGCTCAATGTAAGTGTTCCTCATCCTAATAATGGGTGGGAACCTGAAATTCTCGGCTCTAGCATTACCTGTTGGTTTCGTATTAAATTTATCCAGAAGATTAGGGTGATTCAATTTTAACATGTCCTCAAACTTCGCGGCATACTCTCTGTTATACATTAAGCCAACTAATACACCGTTCTCAACGAGAACCGTTTTCTCAGTTTTTACACCCTCGTCATCATATACAAAGCTACCGAAGGCTCCTTCCACTGTACCGTCATCAACGATTGTTACATGCTCTGACGCGATTTTTTGACCGAGTTTCTGCAAAGTAACTGCACCAGAATATGTTAAATCTGCTTCACCTAAATGCCCGAACGCTTCGTGTGTAAATACACCAACGACTTCTGGCCCCAACACTGCTGGCCATTCACCCGCTTTTGGAGCTTTAGCTTTTAATTGGTTTAACAGTCTTTTTCCAAGTGTTTCAGCTATCTCACTTATTGGGTCCGTATCCCAAACAACATAGCCTTTCGTTGACCCCACTTCGTATCTTGCCGATGTTATTAAACCGTTGCTCTTCGCTGTCGCTATTGTTCTTGACCAAACGTAAACCTTTGTTTGCTCAATGTATGTTCCATCTGTGTTCCCATAATACCTTGTGTCGTAGATATCCGCGTAGTCAATGTCGGTGTTGTTGATTTTATCATTGAAATCTAGGATACTCTTGCTTAACTCCATTAAGTCCTCTATTTTTTGTTCTGGAGAAAAATTCCTGGGGTCTTTCTCTATTTTTGGGTAAACCTTGTCCTCGACTGGTTTAACTTCGGCTAATCTAACGGGGTTTCTTACTAGGTTTGAGATTCCTTGAGCCATTTTTAGCGCTGTTTCCATTGTTTTTGTGAGATTTTGTTTTTCGATTGTTGTTGTGGAGGCTAGCCCCCATGCCCCATTTTTTAGAACTCGAATGTATGCTCCTTTTTCACTTCCGCTCGTTGAGTTTTCCACGTTTAGGTTTTTTATTTTGAAGATATTGATTTTTCTGTCTTCTATTCTTATTTCAGCGTATTGTGCCCCCATTTCGAGGGCTTTATCTAGAATGTCTTGAATCAGATCTTTCAAGTTTATTTACCTCGCCACTTATTTATTTTGTCGGTTTCCTTTCGTTAATCATTATGAAATCTACCATATAAATTGGAACTCTATGCTGGGGTTAAGGATTCTCTTTGCCACACTGTATTGACTCTTTAAATATGAAATAAATTAAACATTATTGGGGAACTTAAACAATTTTTAGTTTAATCATTTTTAGTTTAGCGTTTAACTCAGTGATGCCATTTGGATGGTGAGAATAACCCCTTTTATAGGTTCTTCGGTGTACTTTCGAGGTATGGGATACCGGTTTCAGCGTCATCGATTATAATTGGAGAACTTATGTATTTTGGTTGGCTTGCTATAATCTATATATTATATAACATTTATAGTTAATGCTTCTGTTTTCTTGCTCAGAGATCAATTAATCATATTGATAATGCTACCCCTATTCATGAAGTACATTGAGAAAGTCGAAAACTTGGATGAAAGCATTAAAAAGTATGTTAACTTAAATGAAGAAACGAGAAAAAAAGTTTTTGAAGGATTTTACAGTAAACTCCACAGCTTAAAAGGGAATCTGCTTATAGGCACTCTTATCGCCTTGTACTATATAATACTAATCACGAAATACCTTTTGACTGGTTACTACTCTTTTGGATTTTACATGTACAGGATGGTTTCCATCATAGGCTTCCTAGCAGTGGGAAGCGCAATTTATCAAGTTTCTCTAACCGTCCATTTCCTAACTGTGCGCGCTCGCCAATTTGACTTAAGGGCTGAGGCTCTGATTTTGGGCGTGCCCCCTGTTTCTAAAATTGCTTTTTATGGTGCATTGTTTTGGATGTCCCTTTCAGTTATCAATATGCTACCCTCCCTTGTCCTAGGTTTTAATCCGCGGTCACTTCTTTGGTACTTGACTTTCCATTCTCTTATGATGTTTGGAAGCGCTTTAACGTTCGTTTTTAGTCTATTGGGCTTTCACAGAAACATGGTTGACAGTTACTTTAGACTTTCAAGTTCTTTCACTGAATTAATTGCGAGTACTAGGTTTCATGGGGTAGGGCGTCTTAGTTTGGATGAGAGTGGGACTTTAATTAGAATAAAACCTAGGAGGTGGCCTTTGGAGAGACGTGATGCTGTTTACCTGTTGGTATTTGTGGTTATTTATCTTTGTTTCATTGCTTACCCTTACATTTAAGGTATTGAATGTATTTTCACTTCCGGTGGATTAGCCCTATGAGTTCTCTAATGGTTTTTATGTTTTTCTTTGCTAGGTATTCCTCCAAGTTTTTTTGGATTTCTTTGAAGATTGTTATTTCTTTGTCGTGGACAAGCGCAGACCCTATTGCCACCGCGTTTGCTCCTGCTAGTACGTATTCTAAAACGTCTATGTGTGTTTTTACTCCCCCTACTCCTATTATGGGGAGATCGGTTATTTTTCTTAACTCGTAAACAATTCTTACTCCTATGGGTTTGATTGCTGGACCTGATAGTCCCCCAACTGTGTTGCCTAGGATTGGTAACATTGTTTCAACATCTATAGCCATTGCGGGCAAAGTGTTTATCGCTGTGAATCCATCTATACCGTATTTGATTGCGGAGTTTACAACTTCCTTTAGGCTCTTTATGTTTGTGTTTCCCGGGAGCTTTAGGAAAACTGGTTTATTCACTACATCCTTGACGCTTTTAACGACTCTTGATACGAGTTTCGCGTCCCACCCTATGTTTATTATGCCTTCCTTTGAGTGGGGGCATGACACATTTAATTCTATTATGTCAGCGCCAGCTTCACTCATTTTTTCCGCTACAAGCGCATATTCTTTTTCCGTTGATCCGTAAATGCTACCTATTAGTGGTTTACTGCATGTTAACTTGTATTTTTTAACTTCCTCTACAAATTTTTGGATACCAGGGTTTGGGAGCCCCATTGCGTTTATGTATCCGCAGTTCACTTCTACAATGTTAGGGCTTGGGTGCCCCATGTTTTCCCTTGGACCTATTGATTTTGTTGTTACAGCGCCAGCTCCAGCTCTAGCTACTCTTACGAGTAAATCTGCGGTGTTTCCAAGTATTCCAGATGCCAGCACGAGGGGGTTCTCGAGTTTTATTTTTCCGAGAAACGTGGTTAAATCAGGTTTTACCATTTGTTTAATCGCCCCTCTCTAAGTAGTGGATGACGTGTTCAAATGTTTCATCGTCAATTTTATTTTCCCTTTTTAGTATCGAGAAGAGCTCTGTTATGTTCATGTAAGCGTGAAGTTTTATACCAGCATTGGTAAGTCTTTCTGTTGCCCCTTGCTCCCTGTCGATCAACACAATTGCGTGGTTAATGTTAACTCCTGCTTCTCTCAATTTATCAGCTGCTTGTAGCAGACTACCTCCTGTTGTAGCAATATCATCGAGTAAAACAATGTTGCTTTTGTCTCTAATTACTCCTTCGATAATTGACTTTGTGCCGTGTTGTTTGGGTTTTCTCACATAAACCATGGGTTTTCCAAGCATGTAACTCACTAGTGTGGCTATAGGTAATCCGCCTACTGCGATCCCCGCTATCATTGATACTTGTAACTGCTCCTTTTTGATGAGGTCTATGTATGCTTCTGCGACTTGTTTGAAAACGCTTGGGAAGCTGGGTAAAATCCTCAAATCAATGTAGAAGGGTGACTTTTTACCGCTTGATAAAGTGAATTCGCCAAACTTAACTGCTCCAATATTGTATAGACCGAGGGCTATTGTTGTTTTATCCATTCTTAACCACCTGTCTTCCACGATTCCTCTGCTAGGCGTTTTGCAGATTCCCTTGGGTTATTGGAATTGTATATTGCTCTTCCAACAATGACAAAGTCTGCACCGCTTGATATGGCTTCCTTCACGGTTCCTCCTTGAGCTCCCACACCCGGCGTAAATACAAGTTTATCCCCTATTTTTTCTTTGATTTTTTTGATTTCCTTTGGTCTTGTTGCTGGAGCTATTACACCTGTTGCTCCCAAATCGTTGATTATTTCTATGAACTCTTCTGTATGTTTGTTTAGAAAGTCGTTTGCACCTTTATGCGACATAGTTGGAATCAGTATCACTCCCTTATCGCCATTCTCTAGCGCTACCTTAAATATTGGTTCCAAGGCATCTTTCCCAACGAATACGTGTGAGATAACAGCGTCTACACCGTTTTTAAATGCTAGTTCGCTGATTAGTTTGTTTGTGTTTCCTATATCAGCTAGTTTGAAGTCTCCTATGATTGGTAAGTCTACTTGGTTTTTGATTTTCCTCACTATGCTTATGCCGAACTGCATTACTAATGGGTAACCAATTTTAACAGCGGCTATATGGTCTTTTACACTGTTTAATAATTCGAGTACTGGTTGAATGTTGGGTGCCTCGTAGGAAGTAACTAGGTCAAGTGCCAGTACTATTCTAGAGTGCTTCTCTCTTGAAGCACTTTGAATATATTTTTTGAATCTCTCTCCAACCACCCTATTCACCCAAAAACTGCTTTATGATATCATTTTCGTCTGTTATCTTGTTGCAATAGAGACACCTTAACTCAACGGGGTTTTTGTTGACAACCTTAAATTTTGGTTTCACGGGTTCATTTGTGTTAGTGATACAGTTTGGGTTTGAGCACTTAACCACATTCGTTATCTTGTCCGGTAATTGCACCTTGTATTTCTCCACTACCTCGTAGTTTTTTATTATGTTGATTGTCGCGTTTGGTGCAATCAGAGCTATCTTGTTAACTTCACCGCTCGTCAAGTACCTGTTCTCAATTTTCACTAGATCTTTTTTACCCAGTTTTTCGCTGTCAGTATTCATTAATACTGAGATTTTGTACCCTTCCCTACCCGTAATGTTTAGTATCTTTAAAACGACTAGTGCTCTTCCCGCGGGAATGTGGTCGATAACGGTTCCCTCTTTGATTTCCCTTATGAACAATTCCTTCTCTTTGCTCATTCTATGTCACCTCTCAATATTAACGCTAGAAGCGTCATTCTCACCGTGACGCCGTAGCCAACCTGCTTAAAGTAAACCGCGTGTTTCGTTTTATCTACATCGTAGGATATTTCACCTACTCTGGGTAATGGGTGCATGATTATTAAATCGCTCTTAGCGTTTTCAAGCGTGTTTTTGTCTATCCTATAAGATTCTTTTACTTTTTCGTATTCTTTAATGTCGGGGAACCTCTCTTTCTGTATTCTTGTAACGTACAATACGTCTAGTTCGCCTAAGACGTCCTCTAAATTATTTGTTTCCACAACATTTACACCCATCTCTTCCAAGTCCCTAACATGCTCTCTTGGCATTTTTAATTCCTCAGGAGATATCAAAAATAGGTTATTCTTGAATCTCCCCAAAGCTATACTCAAACTGTGGACGGTTCGTCCATATTTTAAGTCCCCAAGTAAACCAATCTTTAAACCCTCAATTCTGCCTTTTTCCTTCAAAATAGTGTAGAGATCAAGTAATGTTTGCGTTGGATGCTCACCTGAACCATCACCCGCGTTTATTATTGGAACACTCGCTACTTCCGCCGCTGCCCTCGCCGCCCCCATTGTAGGATGTCTTAAAACGATTATATCCGCGTAATTCTCCACTGTTCTTATAGTGTCAACCAGCGATTCTCCTTTCGCCACTGATGACGCTTCTACAGCTGAGAAACCTATGACTCCACCACCCAACTTTTGCATAGCAGCCTCAAAGCTCAACCGCGTTCTTGTTGAGGGTTCAAAGAATAAGGTTGCTAGAATGTAGCCTTCTAGAATGTTTATCTTTTTGTTTTCCTTGATTTTTTCCTCCATTTTTTTGGTTTTCTCTAAAATATAGATTATTTCCTCGTTGGAAAGATCATAAAGGGATATCAAATCTTTGTTTTTAAAGTCCATCAAGTTACACCCAGCGTTTAAAGTTATGTTGTGTTACCTTTTAATTATCTTAACTCAATCATTCCTATTTAACTATTGGATAATCTCCCTGTATGACATTTTAACACCGAATTCCTCATACAAGTCAGTCACTTCTCTAAAGTTGCTCTCTTTTTGAGCAATTATTTCTGGGGGGACAACGCCCTTCTCAATTCTCTTTTCAATCAGAAGCTTTAACGTGGCTACACTGGCTAAACCGGTTGTCCTAGCCATTGCACTAAAACCTGTTTTTTCGTTAAATTGGTCGTATACATCGTACACAATGGTTTTACTGTCCTTGGAGAGATAAATCCTCATAACCAGTATATCCTTTAGCATAGGGTTGTACAGTTTATCTCTAATTATCTTGGCTGTGAGTTTCAGTGGTGTCACCGTATGGCCTTCGATAATTATGGGGGTTTTAGATAGGAAACCAAGGTCTCTCAGTGTTCTCACGATATCCAAGTGGCCTTTGTATCTCAAGGTTTTTTCAAACATGTTTCTCGGTTTAACCGTTTTTAGCAGTGTTCTCAATCCGTCGGTATAAAATGCTTCCAATGAACCGAAACCGCTTATCTCAACTGTTTCAATACCAGTTAAGGGTTCTACGCTCTTGATTTCTCCATCAACAATTATTCTAGCAGGTCTCGTATACTCCTCAAATAAATCTACAAGTGACCAATTAACTTCATGAAATAACGGGGGCTTCGGTTTGTCAGGAAGACCTCCAACATAAATTTTAACCGTGTCAGGTTCCCTCAGTGCATTGTAATAATAACCCACAATCATGTTACTTAAACCAGGGGCAACACCCGTATCAGGAACTATTGTTATCCCCGCATCCCTAGTATGAGATGCGAGCTCTAGTGGATCCTCGGGCATAAAAGATGTATCGATCAAGTCAAACCTGCATTCTAAAGCGTTAGTGTAAATCTTAAAACCAAGATGTCCAGGTAAATAGGACAATACTATGTCGGCGTCGCATAATTTTCTTTTTGCAATCCTATCGTTGAAAACATCTCCAATGATTACTTCAACTTTGTTATCTCCGATTTTACCGATCAACTCTCTAATAGACTCTATTTTCGCTGGATCATTATCTATCACTGTGAAGGAATTTATAACTTTCTTCTTGAGAAGAGCATAGACAGCGAATCTCCCAATATTCCCCGCGCCAACAATCACGACTTTCTTCTCAGGCAACTTGTTTCCCATAAGCAAACGTTTCTTGCTTATTGTATCACTAACTTGCATTTAAATTTGCGCAAGTTCTAAATTCGCTTTATTGAGGGGAGAATATCCCCATTGGACCTTAGGCGTAAAAGGGACTGTAGGGATTCTAGAATAAAGCATACTCTTTTATGGAAAAAGGATTAAAGAGTGGTAAATTTATTTGAAAAATTTCAATTTTTAGCTTGTTAAGCATAGCTTTATTGCGTTTCTCAGTGAAGGGCGTGGTCTTCATCGTTTCTATCCGTCGTGGTGGATTTCATCATCTAAGTTATATTGTTTTCAACTTGTTCTTTATAAAATTTTACTATGTTAACGCCTCTTCGCCTATCGATTATGAAAATATAATATGTTTATATGTTATTTATGCTTATTTTAAATTGAAAAATATTCCAAAAAAATGGGGGTTTTAGTTTGGCTAGAAAGTTAACACCCGAGGAACAGAAGTATTGTGTTGACCCCAATACTGGGGAGCCCGTTATTCATAAAGGTCTTGAGGGCATATGCATAGATTTCAGCGAGCTTTCCTATATTGACGGGTACAATAGCAGACTCTACTATAGGGGTTATAAAATAGAGGACCTCGCTGAGAAGAGCACTTTTGAGGAAACTGCATACCTCTTACTGTACGGGAAGTTGCCAACTAAAAGCGAGCTAGATGAGTTCTCAAACAAACTTAGGGAACAAAGAGAGTTACCTGACAAGGTGATAGATTTACTAAAAGCAATGCCCAGCGACACGAATCCTCTAGAAGTATTGAGAACCGCTGTATCCTATATTGGAAACCTCGACCCAAACAAACACGATATCAGTAGAGAAGGATACTACGATAAAGCAATAAACTTAATGGCGAAAATGCCCACAGTTGTCGCTTACTTCTACAGGTTAAGCAATGGAAAAGAAATCGTTCACCCAAATCCCAATTTACCCCACGCCGCCAACTTCCTCTACATGTTCCACGGAGAAGAAAAACCAGAAATATTTTACAAAGCAATGGATGTTAGCTTTATTCTCTACGCTGAACACGGCATGAACGCGTCCACTTTCACCTCTGTCGTTATCTCCTCTACCTTGACAGACTACTACTCCACGATAACTGGAGCAATTGGTGCACTAAGGGGCATACTTCACGGTTACGCTAATGTCAAGGCTATGGAGCAATTCATGGAAATCGGAAGCCCCGATAACGTTGACAAGTGGTTCGAGGAAAACATATTAAGCAAAAAGAAGAGACTCATGGGATTCGGTCACAGAGTTTACCGTTCCTATGATCCCCGAGCAAGAATCTTTAGAAGTTACGTAGAGAAACTCAAAGACATGGCGGGTGATGAAGTTAAAAAATACTATGACATCGCCATCAAACTTGAGACGAGAGCACTCAATTCACCGCTCGCAGAAAAAGGAATCTTCACAAACTGTGACTACTGGTCCTGCTTAATGTATTTAGCACTGGGGATCCCAACAACCTACTACACTGCACTGTTCGCGTTATCAAGAGTCGTCGGATGGACCGCTCACGTTCTAGAATACACGGCAAATAACAGAATTATAAGACCAAGAGTCTACTATACTGGCGAAGTAGATAAAGAGTACATCCCAATAGAGGAAAGAAAATAAAAAGAGAAAAAAGGGATTTTAGGTCTCTTTGTGAAAATCCTCAATTAATTTTTCCTTCTTTTTAGTGAGCAAATCCGCTAAGGCCTCAAACTTGTAGTATGTGATATCGTTTAACCATTCCTCTGGAACATTTCTCATTTTACCAATGATGCCTTTTAGATCCTCAATTATCATTGCTCCTAGATACGGGTCTTGAGCTCCCTCAACAATGTGCAGGAACAAGAATAGTATGTTTGAGAGCGTGTCAAAGTAAAGCATTGGGTTTAATTCAAAGAGGAATTTTCCGTTCTCACCAAGAAAACTATCCATAACAGTCAGGAGCAATTCTTTTTTATCTTCAAGGCTCCAACCGAGCTTTAAATAAACGGTTGAAATACCGATTATCGATGCATCTAAAATAAACCTGGGATACCTTTTTTGGCAATATATGGTGTATAAGTCCATTAGAATCCTGTCTAGGATGCCTTTAAAGGTTTCTAGTTCGGTAGTTAATTCGTTTCTGTTTTGTCCTCTAATAAATAACTCAAAGTTTATTATGGGGTAAATGGAGAATGCCACAACCTCTATGGGCAGTTTGATTTCTTCTTCTTGGTATCTTCGAAGTATCTCTAAGAATAAATTATGCACGTACCTAACGATATCTGGCATTTTTTTCTTTTTCACTCACTTGACCTACTCCTCTCAACAAATCGGGAGGATTCTTTGGGCACCGATAAAAGGCGGTGCCTCGGGGCGGCCAAACCCCGTTACCCCTATCCACTCCGCTCCATGCGGGCTGGAATCAGGGTTGTCGCCTTTTAATAATGGCCTCATCACGGATTCTCAGGGGGCAGAGGGGGTTACCCCCATCACAGTGTTCTCTCCGAGGCCTACGGTGTCATCAGCGGGCCTAGGCTTAATCCCCCAGCCTAAGCACAGCGCCTCTCCCGTTACAACCACCATTAACTAAACAAATATAGACAAAACAAGCCTTTATAATTTTTTCCTCCCCTCACCCCCACCAAACCACCCCTTAATTTAATTTCTCGGCTTCATCCACTAAGTAAACTTAGTGGCCTTCGCCTCGAAAAATTTTTGTAATAAAAATTTTCCAAAGCAATTCTAGGGGTATTTAGACACCGAATCATGTGAAGATGCTATAAAAAGGTAGTGTTGTTCGCTACTTAGCTTTGCTTAAAAGCTCTGGTTTAGAGTGCTTGAAGCAAAATATTTTATTTCGATAAAATTCCTTTTATCTTTAGTTAATGAATCGCGCATGGTATTCAACATGAAGAAGGCAGTATTTGTTCTCTTAATTGCATCAATCCTATTGTTCCAACCTTTAGCTAATTCTACAACAGCACAAGAAGCAACATACACACCCAAAAACTTGGGAAAACTAGCAATTGTTATACTACTAGACGGGTTAGATTATAGAGTGTTTGAGAGTATTTCAACCCCAAACTTAGATGAACTTGGAGCGTCCGGTTATCTATTCCACGCTAGGGGGATATTGCCCTCAAGTACAACAGCTGCAACTACAGCTATAGTAACCGGGGCATACCCGAATGCATCGGGCGTCGTTCACACGTATGCGTTTAACGCTGACGAGTACCATAAACAGTTACCTGGAGAAACACCAATGAAACACTACTTCAGTGAAATGCTGAATGCAACAACAATATTTGAGACACTATTCGAAAGAGGAGTTCACACCGCTCTCATTTCTGCCAAAACTAAGCTCGAAGTATTGCTAGGAAAGTCAGGTTCGGTTGAAAAATATATTTATGTTGATTGGAGAGATTTCTTCTCGATAGATCCGCATGAACCGGGAGCAACATTTGAACAGAGAGCAGAGTTGCTAGAAACGATGACAAATGATACGCTAAGTGTCATAGAAAGCTTTAAACCATACATAGAGAAAGGTGAAGATGCATTCATATTCTTAGCTTACCCAGAACCCGATTGGTCAGGGCATGCTGCTGGTCCAACAAGTGAACTCTATAAAAACATCGCGAAGTTCATGGATTCAGAAGTAGGGAGGATAGTGACAAAACTTAAAGAATTAGAACTCTGGAGTAGAACATTAATGATACTAACACCCGATCACGGTTACAGCACAGTTGACCCACTATTAAACATCCTAGATCCAAATGATCCAATGCATCTACCTGGCCTAACGGTTGAGCACGTGGTTTCAACCACAGCGGGGATGCTCCTATACATTTATCTAAAAGATATAAATGACACACAAAAAGCAGTTGATGAACTCTGGAATTATCCATGGACTAACGGCATATGGACAAGATTACCTGCTGAGAGAACAAATGGTACACTTGAAGATATTGGATTAAACAGCCCATACGCAGGTGATATTGTATTAGATATCAAGCCACCATACTACGCAAGCACATATGAAAACTATGGAGCTCACGGCGGTACCGACGCAACGCAAATCCCAATAATTGTAACGGGTGGGGCAATAGACACAACAGCAAACATCCAGACCTTCAATCAACTCCTAATAGCGCCAACAATAGCAAAATTCCTTGAAAGCGAACTACCATCAAAAGCCTTTTACACTGACACCCCAGTGAAATTCAAGCCGTCAGCAAAAGTTGAATTCACATTCAAACCGAAAATAGCAGAACCGAACTCAGAGATCACCCTAAACATAAACTATACAATTGAAGGAACAGGAATACAAAATGCGAAACTAATAATAGACGTGGTTGACTCAAACCACACTAGAGTTTCAACAAAAACGATCGCCCTTGACAACCTAAATGGAAGTTTAACCGAAACAATAAGCGTAGGACCCGAGGGAGTAACAACAGTTTATGTATACATAGTAGATAGTAACAATAATGTCCTAGGAGGAAAAGCACAAAACCTATTAGTGGCAAAAGTAGAGAAACCCCCAAGAGACTGGAGCTCAATAATGGGGGCATCTGTTCTGGCCATTATTTTAGCAGTTATTATGGTGGCACTACCTATTGCTCTTAAGAAAGGTTATATTCACATTAAGTTTCTAAGCGAGTGATAGAATAGCTCCTTTAACATTCTATTCTTTAACTTTTTTTAAATAGCGATTAATCTCCTATTTCTAATTAACTATATTATTTAGAGGATAGGTTCTTTGTGATGGAGGTTTACTTGTTCGTTTAAGTCTTGGGAGTGAATATAATGAAGGAAATTGTAGCAATTGGAAACCCTGTGTTTGATATTATAGAGACGCCATACATAAAAACAAATGGTAGAGTATTATCTGGTTGTAGCACTAATGCCGCCCTGGCAATAGGAAAATTGGGGGGAGTTGCTCATCTAATAGGAAAAGTTGGTAGAGACTACAGAAACGAACTAATAAAGGTAACCGAAAAATACAAAGTAAAAGCTTACTTTTTGGAATCAAAAGAAACAGGAGGTTTCCATTTAATATATAAAGGCAAAGAAATGCGTGATAGGGATCTTTTCATTCTAGGTGTCGCAGACCCAATAAAGTTTGAGGAGATACCCTCCGAGTTACTAAACAAGGATGGTTATGTGCTTGGTCCAATACTCCAAGAAATTGATGCAGATTTCATTGAGAAAATAACATCAATTGAAGATGCAACAATTTTACTCGATCCGCAAGGTACAATAAGGGAACTTGAAAACGGTCAAGTAAAAAGAGTGAGAAAAGAGTGGGTAATCGAATCCATAAAGAAGATTGATATCGTAAAACCAAATGAACATGAAGCAGAAGTTCTCTTTCCGAGTATGAGCTTAGAAAAAGTTGCCGCAAAAATCCAAAAACTGAATGGGAAAATTGGGATAGTGACCTTAGCAGACAGAGGTTCATACATAGCGTTTGACAATAAAGTTTACCATGTCCCCGCCTATAGAACTGTTGAAAGGGACCCTACTGGCTGTGGTGACGTCTACGGAGGTTCATACCTATACTGGTATCTAAAAGAGGAAAACCCACTGGAAGCGGCAATATTTGCATCTGCAGCAGCATCATATATGGTTGAAAGTACAGGTCCAGATTTTCCACTACCGTTAGATGGAGTAATAGAAAGATACGAAAAGTTAAAAGAAAACATAAGAAGGATTCTCTAAAAGCGGATAAAAATGGAAAGCAAAAACTCAGAGTCAAGAAACAAAAAACTAAGGAATAAATACGAAAGAATCATGTTACCTGTTGGTAGAGCTATCGCTAAAACCGGGTTAACACCAAACCAAATAACACTAATCGCATTTATTATAGGACTAGTCCCCATATACTTCGGTTACGTCAGAAATTTCAAATGGTTAGTCATAACGTTCATAATAGCGGTCATCTTCGATGTATTAGATGGCAATGTAGCAAGAGCGACTGGTAAAACAACTCGATTTGGTAAGGTTCTAGATCATACAGTAGATAGATATGTAGAGTTCTCTCTAATCCTCGCATTAACAATAGGAGGATACCTAGATGGGAGAATAGCGGTCTTTTCGTTGTTTGGAATGTTAATGCCAAGCTACATACGAGGGAAAGGGGAAGCAGAGTGCAAAATCGAGGGCGCCGGTGTGGGATTTTACGAAAGAAAAGAAAAAATAATCACGATCCTAGTTGGGTTAATTGCATTTTGGCTTGGCTACTACCAAGAATTCATCATTAACCTAGCAGTTTTTATCACGGGTTTAATGTCACATATAACAGCTTTACAAAGACTAATCTTTTACAGAAAAAACTGCGCTAGATGAGATCTCATTAGAGATCAAGTTTTATGTCAATTTTCATTTCATATTTTATTATAAGCTTTATTAACTCGTGGAATGCCTCCTCTACATTGATACCTCTCAGGGCGGAAGTCTCAAAGTAAGGAATTTCGCACTTACATTTTTCCGATAATGCTCTCGCAAATTCTTCAATATGTTCCCTCATTACAACTCTCTCATCTTCGAGATCCACTTTATTGGCTATCAAGACAATGGGTTTTCGGGACCCTGAAAGACTCCAATATCGCTTAATCCAAAGGATAGATCGCTTGAATGAATTTGAGTTGGTTACATCGAAAACCATGAGTCCGCCGTTTGAACCTAAGAAAAATAGGTCGTGCAAGTATTCGAATCGCTTTTGACCAGCGATGTCAAAAATGTGAAGTTTTACTTTATAGTCCCCAAACTCCATGGTTTTTTCGCTTATGTCTACGCCAATTGTCATTTCATAGCGGTCAGCCACTTTTTTACCCATGAATTTCTCCCTGAGCGTGGTTTTACCTACGTATGGGTCGCCCATAAGTAAAATCTTGTACCTTATTGTACCAATCATACAACACCACCACAATGCGATCTCTGATTCTAGTGCCTCATAGAAATCCATAGTTCACCTAGCTCTTTACTAAAGGAGCTTTAAGATATTCAATAAAATATATTTACTCTAATTGTGCAAATATTTTTCTCTTGTTTTAAGTTTTTCTTGCCTTT
>JAGSHR010000136.1 GCA_029855985.1 Candidatus Njordarchaeota archaeon | reverse complement strand
TAGTATAGGTAGGTGACGTCTTTCACTCTCAGGTTTGGTATCTCCGTCATCATTTTTGTCATAGTTTTCCAGCGTTCCACTGTTTCCTCACTTGGTTTTCGCCCAGGGTATGCATCAATGATTTCTTTAGTGTGTTTTTCAAGCAAGTCGCTTATCTTCTTGATTCCAATGCTTCTGAGTTTTTCACCTGTTTTAGTCCCTATTTCCGGTGCATCTTCTATTGGATCATCCAGTTTGAGGTACCTTAATTTCCTGGTTTTACCCCCTGCTTGTTTGGGTTCCCCAGTTTTTTCTTCGATTTTAGGCTTCTCGGGTTCCTCTTTTTTCTCTTCTTTGTATTTTATTGCTTTCACGGGTTCTATGGGTTTGCTTATTTTAATCCCTTCTTCTCTCCTCATTTTAAGCTTTCCCTGTTTTTCCAATTTTTTGAACTCTTCTACTAGTCCCTTGTCGTCTGGGGGCAAGGACTCGTATACTTCTCCCTTTTCTTTTAACTCCTTCTTCATGGCTTTCGTAACCTTCCTCATGTACCTGTTGTTTAGCCATCTTCCAATGATGAATAATGGTGTTTTGAGAGCTGCTACGAGGGTCTTTAACTTTAATGATTTCTTGGGGCAGTTGACGTTTGCTTCCTTTAAAGCGGTTTTCCATACGGCTAAAATCAAGCTGATGGACTTGCCTAATAACTCTTTGTTGATTTTGTCGAGTTTCTCGTTTATTCCCTTATCCCAGTGGAATTGGTATCCCTTCGACGCATCATAGTTCTCTAGTACGTTAAAGTATTCTCCATGGCTTTTAAGCCAGTTGGTTGTTAAAACTTTATCCAACTCGCTCATATCGAAGCTTAAATCTTCAACTTTTATTTCAGCGTCGTAAATAGTGTTTTTCTTAAACGTTCCAAACTCGTACAACTTGTGTATCTTGGCCTCTTCCTTCGTTTGACCAGTGTGTAGTGGATTCATTGGGTCGGAAATGTAGTGAGAAATCAATCCTAGAAGGTATGTAGCACTTCTCCAATCCCCTTTTTTGAGTTTTTCAATGAGTTCACCATAGAGCTCCTTTATTCTCTTTAATGCCCCGCCATAGGATGGTGGATGAAAGATGTGGTTGTACCAATCGTGGAGAGTATCATCGGGATCCTTTGCCCCTTTTAAAAGGTCTTTAGCATAGTATAACAAGGCTGTTTTGCAGGGCTCATCAAGGTTTTCAGTGGCTTTTAGGGCTAACCAGTGATGAGTGCTTCTAGAAGCAAAGCGCTTTAGTATTGACAAGTATAGCATTATGACACCATCAAAGAACTTAAACTAAAAGGGACAAAATGTTTAATAAAAACTAATGTACGAGAAGGTCTCAATGAATTTTCTCCCTAGATATCCAAGAAAGCATACTTTATAAATTATTATAGAAATGTTCTAGGTGAATCTTAGGTAAAGTTCCAGTGTATTATAGTATTGGTTTATTTGCTCGATCCACACCTTGTCTCTTATGTGCTTGTTCACACTGTACAGAGTTTTCCTTAATGCTCTTAGGCCCCGATTAAAGTCCTGACTCAGCAAGTGCTCTACCTCAAAGAGGGCTCTGCTGTAGTATTTTTTCGCTTCTTCTTGGTCGTATTTTGAGTAACCTTCTGCCAATTTCAAATAAACATTGTATTTTATGATTGGTTTTTTGTTTTCTAGCAGTTCGTTTAGGTATTCCTTCAAAATATCGGCCTTGTAGTATTTGGTTTTTTGGAGTCTTGGCACAATAGTAGCCAGTAGTTGTAATTTTCTTAAAATTGCTTTCGTTTCCTCAATGTCGGTCAATATTTTCTTTATTACCTCATTTCCAATGTTTTCATCAATTGCAACTATCTTGTCAACTTGCTCCGCGATTGCGTAGATGCCATCCATTGAGATTACACTTAAGATTAAAGATTTTACTTTTTCAAGGATGCTCTTAGCCTTTCTAGGGATTTCTTTTGACAATTCGTATAGGAAAACCAAGATGAGATTTATTGCTTTAGCGAGGCGATTCTCTCTAGCTATTATGTAATTAACTATAGAATCAATCCTCTCTTCAAGCTTGTGGGGAAACAACTCCTTTAGATTCCGGGTTATCCTTGCGATGACCTTCATATCCATGAATGAGAGTTGCTCCGAGTTCGTGATGTATTGTTCTACGCCGTCAAGGATCGTGTAACCAATGTAAACGGAGAGTTCCTTGTTTATATTTAACGTGTTTTTCGCCAACTCTGATGCAAGAATGTATCTGTTTAACTCGTTTAAACCCTTGGAGCTCACTATATCAATTAATTGCCTAATGATTTGGTCTTCCATTTCACTATAACCAATTTTAGCGGCCGTTTTCAACAATTTTAGAAGCCCGGTTCCCCTCGCGAATGGGTCCCTAATGGCTGAATAGTCATCATATATTGCATCAAGGTAATCATACACAACATCTGGGTTAATTGCGAACAACATTTCAGCTATTTCAAGGAAAACACTATACCTATTAAAAAGCCCAGACAACTCATCCAAGACCCTTGTAAACAATTCGTTAACAGTCTTCTCAATATCCTCGTTGTAAGCCAACTTACTGTATCGGTAAGCAATTTTGCTTAGCAACTTAATTCTCTCTTCTGGTTCCTGAATCAATTCAACAACATCTAAGGCTTCATCAAGGTACCTATCAGATAACCCTATGTCGAACTCGAACATTAAATAACCCATATAAGAGTAGTAGTCAGCTAATTCACTAGGGGTAGCGTAACTCAAAAGTTCCTTAATTCGTTCCTCGACTGCTTTTTTAAGATCGGGGTAATCAAGCTTAATAGTAGCGTAGTAGAGCTTAGATAGAAGGTATAGCTTATCCCCAACTTTTTCCAAATTAGTAATGGTGTCCAAGGCTTCGAGAATGTAATCATAGAGGGGGTGAAGAATATCCTTTTCACTTGATAATAATAAAATTGTCTCAGATTCAACAAAAGCTTTCTCGTAGGGGTCCATAATCATGTGAATGTGCTCGAGTATCCTGTAAATCGAGTTGTAAGTTAAACCAATATCATCAATTTCCTCTATCAGGTTGAATATCTTACCCCAACTAGCTAAACCGATCTTCCCAAAGAACCTAATGTCCCAAAGCACTTTCTCCAGTATATTGTCTAACTTTGTTAATAGAATCAGCTTCAAGGGATTCTTTGGACGCTTCTGTGGCAACTGAAAAACCTCTCGAATAAGTTTAACAAAAAAGTTTAACAACTTATTATATATGATACCTATATGATATTTAAATTTTTATTATAACAATTTAAACCATTATAAC
>JAGSHR010000189.1 GCA_029855985.1 Candidatus Njordarchaeota archaeon | reverse complement strand
CCTCCACACGCTAGATGTCATAACTGCTACTAGGGGAGCATTATAGTAAGCATGAGCGAAGATTATTCCAATAAAACCCCAACTTAGCGAGGCCAACTCCAAGTTAAATATGTCTTTAAAGAAATTTGGGATAACGCCGTCAGGGCCAAAAAGCAACAAGAATGCTAATCCTACAACAATCCCTGGTAGAACAAATGGAACTAATATTAGCGCCTCGTAAATCTTTTTACCTGGGAACCTATATTTAGTCAAAATGTATGCTATTGGCAGACCTAACATTACAGAGAGTATAGTGCTCAAAGTAGACTCTAGTAGCGTGAAGTAAAAGGCCGACTGAACAACTGGATCACTGATAACAGTAAGGAGAATAGATAAGCTTGGGCTCCCATTTAGCAAGAAAGCATCCTTTATAATGGTTAGGAGGGGCCAATAAAAGAAAATAAAAAGATACGATAACACTATCAAATATAGTGAATTAACATAACCAAACAAGTTCCTCCGACTTCCAAAAAACATGACGGATACACCATCAGAAAATCTTAGCATAATTGTCCCTAGTCGGGTGTGGGAATTTTTTTCTCAAGTCATTTTTGATGAGGTAACGACCACTTTCTGTAAACTTACCTATAACGTGAGCCTCAATGTTAAGGTTCCTGAGAACACTAATCGTTTCATCGAGTTTCTCGGGAGGGATCGCCGCAATGAGACTACCAGTATTAGAAGTATTCAAGGGATCTATCCCAAAATAATCAAGTATACTCTTAATGTGGGAATCGATTGGCAAATCCTCATAAATAACCTCGAATCCTACTCTAGATGCATCAGCTATTTCATTTAGAGCAACACTTAACCCGCCCTCTGTGACATCATGCATAGCATCAACTAAACTCTTTTCAGCAAGTATTAAAGCTTCATCTACAACACTGAGTTGCCTATAACTTTCCTGAAGTTTACGCTTATACCTGCTACCAACAATTTTCTCAATTTCATTTTCTTTTTCGTAAGATAAAGCGACAGATATCTCTAATCCAAGACTCTTCGTGAGGATAATGTAATCTCCTGGCTTAGCGTTGGAAGGTAGAACCAATTTATCTCCCTTTGTTTCACCAATAACTGTAGAAGCAACGACGGGAGAGTTTACGACCTTATATATCCCTGAGTGACCGCCTAAGATGGCAATATTCAATTTTTGAGCTTCTCCTTGTATTGCACTCAACGTTTCAAACACGAATTCACTAGTAACACCTGGAGGAAAAATAATCGTATAAATCATCCAAATGGGTTTGCCCCCAAACACTGCCACATCGCTAGCAGGCCAGTGAACAGCCCCAAACGCAAAATATTCAATGGGGATGCTCTCTGGCAGAAAACCTGAGGGGTCATTAGAAACAATGAAAACATTGTCTCCTACATTTACAACCGCCGAATCAAAACCGATTCTTGGACCTACAACCACTCTATTGTCACTAATCTTTAATTGCTTGAATAACTCTCTAAGAATATTACTGGGGACCTTCCCCTGCTCTAGGATCACCCTTAACCCTCCAATACAACTGATTTACGAATTCTCACTTTCACGTTCCCCCCAGCTTTAGGGGGCTCACTGGAAACGGCTTCAAATTTCTGCCCGTCTGATGTTTCTAAAAGAATTCGCCATAAAAACGGTTGAATCGTAATCTTAATAATTTTGGCTTCGAAGTCAAATTTTTTCCCATGATTTACTAATTCGACGCTTGAGGGAGAGAAAACCAAATAGTGGTT
>JAGSHR010000252.1 GCA_029855985.1 Candidatus Njordarchaeota archaeon | reverse complement strand
CTTTCCAGGTCCAAATATTGAGCTTGGTATACCTCGTTTTGTGAATAGTGAAGCGTCAGTCCATCCTTTCATAACGTAGTTTCTTGGTTTTTCACGGAATGCCTCAATGTAAGATTCAACTAAAACTTGCATAAATTCCTCAGCGTTTAAAGTGTAGGATTCCCAGTAATCATTTATCTTGACTTCAATCCCCTCAATTTTCTCCGATTCTCTTAGTGTATTTCTTATAATATCTAAAACCGCGACACCAGGTGGTACGAGAATATTTAGTGTAGCGATTCCCATACTTGGGGTAGAGTATACGTCGCCTTTCGCCTCGAATTTTGTTATAGAGTAACGGGTGTTAAACGTTTTAGCAATAGAGTCAATATGGGTTAAAAACTTAATTATTTTACGCACGGGATCCTCCTTTTCCTCATAGTCTTCTAGGTTTGAAAAAAGATCAGGATGACGTCCATAACCATATGAGAATACGTCCACTTCAACGTAACCATATGAACCTAGAGCTAGATTCAAGTCCGTCGGCTCCATCACTAACACATTTTGTGGATTGTGATTATCCAAGTACTTATAGCAACCCGAACTTGTTGTTTCTTCCCCAGAAAAAATTGCAATTGAAACTTTGCTTGGTAGCTTTATGTTCCGCAAGAAAAGAGCGTAAATCGCGGCTATGCTGCCCTTAGCGTCAATTGCACCCGTACCCTTGATCTTATCGCTTCCTAGAACCATTAACGGTATTCTCGGTGGAATAGTGTCGATGTGTGTTGCTATTAGTAAATCCGGTTTCTCAATATCGTTTATGATTAGGTTCAGTGCCTTATCGTCTATGTATTGTAAGGCTATGTTATTGATACCTAACTCTCTAAATCTGTCCTCTACATAATATATTCCAGCGTCTTCGCCCTCAGAAGTATCTATGGAGACAAGCTCTAGGAGAAATTCTTTGATTTTTTCTAACAAACTAAACCCCTCTACCTTTACCTATAAAATTAAAGCCGTTTGTAGCGGTTTTCGTTTTCGTGACTCTTTTTATTCAATAAGCAACAAATCATATAAGTTAAACTGTATCTTATATTGAGAATCTTTGAGACCAGAACAAGTGGTGAATTCAAAATGATTAATCCCGTCGGGTACGTAGTTAGAGTTATGGGAGACATCGTCCTTGTCGGAGTTGATAAAGAGGGGTTACGGGAGATTGGCAGAAGGGGGACATATGTTAGGATCGATACAGATGTTGGAGATTCCCTTATCGGTATTGTTTCCAATCTGAACCTTACCGATGAGCTCTACAGACAATCAGGTGGCAGATTAGATTTATTTCGAGGATTTGAGGATCTATCAATCGTCAGAAGCGAACTAATTGTTTCATTGCTTGGAACAATAATTGATGGTAAAGTTGACAGAAAACTTTTGTCAACGCCTACCCCGGGAAACAGAGTTTATAAGTTAGACTCTGAAACACTTAGTTCAATATTTAGTGGAAATGATATTGAGATAGGGTCCTTAAACACTCAACCGGATGTTAGGGTTTCCCTTAAACTTAACGAGATCGCGACGAAGCATTTAGCCGTGCTCGCAATGACTGGGAGCGGAAAGTCAAACGCTCTTGGAGTGTTACTTCTCAATGTATTAACAAGGTACGAGTACCCTCGCATTGTTTTAATTGACACTCACTCAGAGTATATTCCAATGAAAAACATTGATGGCATAAAAGACAAGGTAAACATATATTCGCCGAGAGGAAAAATTAGAGAGGCACTCATTGATAGGGGCATTGAAGTAAAAGACTTGGAGATTCCATACTGGTTGCTTTCAATCGAAGAATGGTACAGTATCTTATCCCTTGAGCCGAGAGCAACCAGACAGAGGAGGGCATTTAGAACAGCGCTCAGACACGTGAAAGAAATGGTAGTAGAGAATGCATCGCTAAACGACCCAATATACTTTGATTTAAAAGATCTAAGAGACACTCTGGATTCGATGAGGGACGGAGAAGAAGTGTTAATGAAGTTAGAGGATGCATACGAGAACGAGGAATACGAGTTCATCTTCTTCCCAGAAAACTCCATTAGATTAAAAGATAGCCCTGAAAAATTATTTGAGCATGTGACAAGGCCAATACTTTCAACGGGTTTGAACATTATCTCGCTTGGAGGCCTATCTAGTGAAATTCAAAACGCAGTTGCTTCGATGTTACTAAGATTCCTGTTTAAAGTTAGCGTTGAATCTAAGCTCAAAGGAAAACCGTTACCAGTTTTATTGGCAATTGAGGAGGCGCATGTCTATGCACCAGAATCATACACATATGTTGCGGCTAGAGATATAATTGAAAAAATCGCTAAGGAGGGTAGAAAATTTGGTATCGGCTTGATCATAATTAGTCAGAGGCCACGGGAGTTATCGCAAACACTTCTAGCGCAATGTGGAACACTTTTCGCTTTGAGAACAGTTAACCCTAGTGATCAAACACACATTCAGAGAAGCATGGAGGATGTAACACAATCTGTGTTAAGCTCTCTGCCTTCCCTGGGTAAGGGGGAAGCAGTTATCTCTGGACCTGCTGTACCAATACCATGCATAGTAAAGATAGATCTGTTTGAAGAGTTGGCGGAGAAGCTTTATGCATCAAGAGTTCAACTTGGTGGTAAAGATATAGATTTCAATGAGGCATGGTCCAAGGAGTTAACTATTGACGAGCTTAGGGAGATCCTCTCCGGATTATATACGCCAAGAGGTAGATCAAGGCCAAAATATGAGAAAGAAAGGAAAGAGTCAAGATTAGATGAGTTTTTCTCGGGAGATTAAAATGAACTTTGAAGAGTTTCTAAATTTGATACCGAAGGACATAATTGAGAGAGCAAGGGAAGACATAGATAGGGTAAATGAGGAGTTAAGAGCTAAAGATGCGGTAAGGCAATTAGGTAAGAGTAATGTAGACGGTATTGGAGTTTATACAGATGGAAGTAATGTTGTAAGTGAGCGGCGTGGTTGCGGTATAGCAGTTTTCTCATCAGTATCCGTGATATATACTAGTGAAAGCGGAGGAAGAGCCCTTAAAACGGTTACAGTAGACCCAGAGAAAGCGCTCCTAATCCTCTTACCAAAAGCAAACATTGTTTCAAGATCTAACACCATAATGAGGGGCTTAGAATATACAACGGCATTTGACGCTATAGATGAGAACACGAACCTCGTTGTATTTGACGGATCATATGTAACGTCCCTAATCGATCCAAAGACTAGTGTTAGAGAAGTTTACACAGAGATATATAGGATTCTTAAGAGCTTTAAGTGGAATTGGGCTGAAATTTATTACGCAATTATAGATAGTATAAACAGCGCTATAAGCAAGTTTCTCAGCGAACTTAACAAACTAACCACATCAAAAGAAAAAACTGAATTCTTTTTGACCAACTATTACAAGGTTTACTCTTCAGTAATGGAGGAGATTGAATCAAGTACTCCAAAGAAGATCCTAAATGAAATCAAAGCTCATTTGCAAAACTATATCTTTATGCTGGTTGAACAAAACTTTGCGTCACAAATGCTCTTAAATGTTCTTGAAAAAAGCGAAAAAAACAAGATTCCTGTCGTGTGGGTAAGCAAAGACACGGAGAGCCGCCTAATAACTAAAACACTAAAATCAATAGCCTTGGCAAATGATCAAACACTACTAGATTTCATATTGGATAACTACGAGTACCTGCTAGTTGAGAAAGCAGTTGAATTTAGCAAAGTTAAACCAGAGACATTCACTATCGACTATGTTGATGACATTAAATACTATGAAAAAACATTCGCGGTAACAAGGAACTTAGCTGAGACACTTTACACGAGATATTCGGATTATGGAATCGTTTACGCTAAGTTAAACGGGCCAGTGCTCCAGTTATCTTACCCTAAAAGATTAGTGGGGGAAAAAGACTTAGAATTTGTTCTATCCGTGTTCATTAAGATAAGTCATATGGGGTACCCCAAACCTTTAATTTACGTTCATAACCGTTCAACATTGAGGGAAAGATTAACCCGTGTTATCTCAGAGGGCATCTATAGAATTTGTGTAGACAGGGAAAAAAGGTTTTTATGCAACTTGCTGCAGAAAAGTGGAAGAGAACAAGTTTTATACTAGGGACTCCACGACTCTAAGTATTTCCTCTTTATTGAGTTCTCCCTTTTTATTTACCACGATAAACGGTAATTTGTGGCCCTTGAACGCTGCTTCATATTCCTCATAAACAAGTAACAAAAACTTGTACTTCTTGGTTTTGAGCAATTTTTCATATTTCTCAATTTTCTTCTCAATGTACTCAGCTCTCCAGTATCCAACGAGCTCTAGGAATACTTTCTCACCCTTAAATCTTACCTGGAAATCGGGGATAACAATGTTTCGCTCGAGGAATATGGCATCGGGTTCTCTCGAAACGTTTTTCTCGCCGAAAATCTCAATTAACTCTTTATAGATTTTTCTCTCCCAATTGCTATCAAATATGTCCGCATTGTCAAGTCTTTCAGGTCTTCTTATGTAAGGTAGCCAAGGGCTGTCGCTTCTCAGAGAAAATTTTCTCTCTCTACCGTTCTCAACGATGATTCCTTTCAGTGCCCAATGACAGTGACTTGAGGTTATAATGGGTAGTACAATATAAGGAGTCCTTGACCCAATTATTGGCGACATATCAACATCTAAAATGTCAACTGGTATCAAAATCCTTAATTTGATCCCATCCTTATCCTCTTCTAAGTCATAGTATAGTTTGACTTTTCTCAATCTATAGATCAGATCTTTAACTAGCGTTCCAAAATTATCGCAAGACTTGCTCACGAAAAGTTCTATTTTTCTAACCATTGAAAGCAGTCGCGATAGAATATAATAATTCGCAATTCCAATAAATTTAAGCGGATCGATTTCACCTTTTTTAGTTACCTTGTAGTGGTAAAGGTCCCCAAAAGAGAGAGCTTCACTTAAAACATCCATGGGAACTTTGAATTTCTTGGATAACTCGTTAAGGATTATTCCCCTTTCGCTTCTAGTCATGAAACCCTTATAATTCCTATTTAACTCCTCGTATACTGCTAACCTCAACGACATAAAGTCTCGAAAATCGGTATCTACTCTAATATCCCTTAACCTTATTTTCTTAAACTGGTAAAACTCCCCTAAAGCTTTTTCTATAAACACAATGAAACGCTTCTCTTGGATCAGCCTCCTTAACTCTAAACGAAACAGCGTTATTTCAATTCTCTCCCGGTTTCTTTCTAGGAAATCAATGATTTGTTGAATGATGTGCTTAAATTCCTTACCAAGGAAATTCACTACTAAACGGTCTCCATATATCTTGCAAGGTAATTTTTTCTCAATTTTCATTTTGAGTTCATACCCTTCAGTAATTCAATTTAGCGGTTAAATTGCACTCTAGGTTTTCAGTCGGGGGTTGAATCATCATCATGATCAGATCCAGCCAGCAACATCATCTAAAACATTACTAAACAGAGACTCCTATTTAAACATATTCCCTAGAACGCATATTGCCAACGATATTCTCGGTTTGCAGAGTCTTCACATTTGCTTTTTTTCAATTGTAAAATAATTCATATATATTATTAGTTCAATCATATATACAATTTTTTCAAATTCTGAACACAAACATTTATCTTTTTTAAAGTTATATAGTAGAATACTTATCTTTTGGCAAATATGTAATCTTTAAAAATAGATTAATTTACCAAAAATAAAAACTTCAAAAGGCGAGGAAAACATGGGAGACTACCAATACCTAATAATAAAAATCGAAGATGGAGTCGCAATAGTGACCCTAAACAATCCACCAGTAAACAGCCTAAAAACAGACCTAGTCAAAGAACTAGATAAGGCATTCGATGAACTAGCCCAAAACGAAGAGGTTAAAGCAGTAGTAATAACAGGTGCAGGAGAATACGCATTCTCCGCTGGAGCAGACGTAAAAGAACTAGCAAACCTCACACCAGAAACAGCGGTAGAAGTCGTTGAGCTAGGACACAGAGTTTTCACAAAAATTGAAAACTTTCCAAAACCAGTAATAGCAGCTATTAACAGATTAGCTTTGGGAGGCGGTCTCGAGCTAGCGCTAGCATGTGACATAAGAATCGCAGGAGACAGGACAAGATTAGGCGCACCAGAGGCTACGCTCGGCTTAATACCAGCATGGGGTGGCACCCAAAGATTGGCTAGAGTAGTTGGCGCAGCTAAAGCAAAAGAGATGATATTCACAGGTGCATACATTAGCGCACAAGAGGCCTTTAGAATTGGTTTAGTAAACAGAGTAGTTCCAGACGGTGAAGAGTTAAACGCGGCAATTGACTTAGCAATGAGAATAATTACAAGAACATCACCATTAGCAGTAGCAGCTGCTAAGAGGGCTATCAACAAGGGACTTCAAATACCCGAAATTGAGAAGGCTCTAGAGTTAGAGAAAGAGGAAATCAAGAAATTGGCTGCCTCCGAAGATCTTAAGGAAGGAATTAACGCCTTCCTAGAGAAGAGATCACCCCAATTCAAGGGTAAGTAAACTAAACAAACTATTCCATAATTTTTTACTTGCTTTTTTACTTGGACAAAGAGCTGTTTTTGGCTTTTTGAATATTTAAACTTGGAGGGTTAGAATTTGCCTATAGACTTTACCTTACCGCCTGAAGCAATGTTGGCTAAAAAGGCGGCTAAAAAATTTGTTGAAAATTATATCATGCCCATAGAGGAGGAAATGGATAAATTCTTCAAGGAGAATCCAAGGGAAGTCCTAGAGAAAGCAGCGAAGATGGGGTTAATGGGTACATCAATTCCCAAGCGTTATGGTGGTGCAGGATTAGGAGAAGTTGGTTACTGCGCAGCCATGGAAGAGATCGGGGGCTTCTCGTCGTCTATCGCTACGGTTATCGGTGCACACCTCGGTTTGGGAACAACAGCGATATACCTCTTTGGCAATGAGGAGCAAAGGAAAAAGTATCTACCAAAGTTGGCAAGGGGTGAGTGGATTGCGGCTTTCGGTTTGACCGAGGACCAAGCTGGAAGCGACGCTGCCAATGTGACAACAACTGCCAAAAAAGAGGGTAACGAGTGGGTCATCAATGGTAGAAAAATATTTATAACTAATGGTGACATAGCGGATGTTGTTGTTGTATTCGCTATGACAGATAAAAGCTTGGGAGCGGGAGGTATATCAGCTTTTATTGTGGAAACAGACACCCCTGGTTTTAGTGTTGGCAGCCACTTTAGGAAAATGGGTATTCGAGGTTCTGCTACAGTCGAATTGATATTAGAGGATGTGAGAGTCCCTGAAGAGAACCTATTAGGTCAAATCAATAGAGGTTTCATATATGCGTTAACGACACTAGATGGTGGTAGAGCAACAGTATCATGTGGTGCTTGTGGTGGTATTAGGAGAGCGCTTGAATTCTTAATTGATTATGCTAATTCTGTGAAGAGAAACGGGTTAACTTTAGCGAATTATCAGCCCTTCCAATGGGCTGTTGCGGAGATTGGTGCTTGGTTAAGAAGCGCCAGGTTCTTCTCTTACCACACCGCAAAGCTGTTAGATCAATACTATGAAATGCTAGTTGAAGGGAAGAGGATACCAAGGCCATTTAGAGAACTTGTGACAAGGGATTCTGCGTTATCAAAAATGTACGCATCCGAGTTAGCCGCAAAAGCCTTCGAGAGAGTAATGGAGCTCGTGGGCACGGTAGGTTACCTAGAAGGGTACTCTATTGAGAGAGCATTCAGAGATTCAATAATCTCTGAGATATATGAGGGTACAAACGATGTGCAAAGATACGTAGCGGGTAGAGAACTCCTAAGAAGAGGAAGATGGTTTGAATAAAGGAGGTGTAAATAAAATGAAAATCTTGGTCGCCGTAAAATATGCTCCAAATCCATATCAAGTTAAGATTCACGCTAGAACCGGGACTCTCCTAATTGAAGATGTGGAATTTGGCATTGCATATGAGGAATACTATGCAATACATGCAGCTTTAAAGCTAAAAGAGATGACTCAAGGAGAAGTAACTGCAGTAACTGTCGGAACCAAAGCAAGCGAAGAAGCAATAAGGGAAGCTTTGGGTTTTGGAGTTGACAAGGGCGTGTTAATTCACGATAAGTCCTTAGCGGTAATAGATTCCTTAACAGCAGCTGAAATACTTGCTGCGTATGTGAAAAAGGTTGGGGGATACGATGTCATAATTACCGGTTCCGAGTCAGCGGATTATAATGCAGGTATATTTGCAACAAAGTTAGCGGGAACCCTTGATTACCCATTTGCCGTGAATATTAGGGACATAAAAGTTGAAGGAAACAAGTTAAAAGTAGTTCAAGATTTCTTCCCAAAGAGTGTTGAAGTGGAGCTGAGCACGCCCGCTGTGTTATCAGTTTCCTACAGGATAGGTGACCCTGTTTATCCAAACATGTGGGACATAAGTGAAGCATACCAAGATGGCAAAGTCGAATACGTGAAGCTAGAGGATATTGGGCTAGATGCGTCAATTGTCGAGAAATTCGTTAAGATAAGGAGGTTTGGTGAGTACTCTGAGGAAGAGGGTGTAAGGAGAAGATTGAGTGGCTCAAAGGATGAAATCGCGAAATCAATCGCTGAACTCTTCTTCGAATACTTATAGGAGGGTGAAAAATGAGCAATTTTGATGATTATAGGAATATTTGGGTTATTGCCCTCTTAGATAAAAGCGAGCCCCCCGTGGGCTTGTTAAAACTATTAGGCTACGCAAGACTATTAGGAGATAACTCAGGAGCATGGGTTGAAGTTCTCGCTATCGGGAAAAACGTTACAGAGGAAATGGGTAAAGACCTAATACAATACGGTGCAGACAACGTTCACATAGTTTCAAATGAAGGTATTGAAATATACAACATTGAACAAGTAGCGAAAATTATAGAGAAAGCCGTCAACGAGAAGAAACCCAGATTCTTGTTATTCACAGATAACCCCTACAACAGGGCACTCGCGGGATACCTAGCAGGAAAATTCAACTCAGTAGCCATAACGGAATGCATAAAGATCGACATTGACCCATACGACCAATACCTTAGGGGAACAAAGATAGTCTTCAAAGGACAACTATTAGCAATTGTCGAAGCAAAAGGTGGTTACCCACAGATAGCAACAGTGAAACCACTGCTATACTCCCTCCCATTTAAGGATGAATTCAGGAGCGGTAGAGTGAACAAGTTAGAGATAAACTTGGGCGAGTTGCAGTTAAAAACAAACACCATAAAAGTGGAAAGAGCTCAACCCAGGGAACCACACAATTGGCACTCGAAAGTCGTTGTAGCGATAGGTGAAGATGTAGGTGACGCTGCACTATATGAGAAAGCAAAGCAAATTTTAGAGAAATTCGAAATCTATGTTGGAGGTACAAAAACAGCAGTAGATAGGAAAATAGTGCCAAGAGACCGACTACTTGGACCACTAGGTAAAATCATAAGACCCGACCTCCTCGCGTTATTTGGCTCCCCAGTTCCAATCGAAAAATTGTACGGTTACTACAAGAAGTCCCATGTACTCGCTGTTGCAAAGGACAACAAGTACCCAGTGGTTCAAGATTCCACATACTATGCAATCGGCGACGCCAAAGAGCTACTAGAGAAAGTTTTGGAGGAACTTGAAAAATTAGATAAATGAAGGAGGGATGAAAAATGACATATAAACTAACCGATGAACATGAAATGATAAGATCATCCGCCAAAGAACTCGCACAACAAGAAATCGCCCCTATGGCTGAAAAAATCGATGAGGAAGACAAATTCCCTAAGGAAGCACTAGAGAAAATCGCCGAATATGGATTCATGGGTATGACAATCAGCGATGAGTATGGGGGGAGCGGAACAGACTTCCTAAGCTACATAATTGCTCTAGAAGAAATCGCTAAAGCATCGGGAACAGTAGCATTCCTAATGATGATGCACAATTCAATGGCTGGATACCTTCTTGACAAGTATGCTCCAGAGAGTGTCAAGAAAGAATACCTAGAAGGCATGGCTGCTGGAGAACTTTTCGGAGCTTTTGCCCTAGCAGAACATGGTGCTGGAAGCGACCTCAGCAAAATTTCAACTATTGCGGAGAAGAAAGAAGGGTTCTATGTCTTGAACGGCAGGAAGGCTTGGGTTACAGCCGCTGGGGAAGCAGACCTATATGTTATCGTGGCAAAAGAAAAAGAAAGTGGAAAGCCTATAATACTTGTAGTTGACAAAGATGCAGATGGCTTAAATTTCGGTATTGATTACAAAATGCTTGGAATGAAGGGTTCATCCATTCGAGATATATACCTAGACAATGTGCAAGTACCAGCAGAAAAAGCAATTACAGAGAATGTTGACAAGATTATAAGAAGGGTTCTAGATGTTGGAAGGGTTTCTTCATCAGCAATCGGCATTGGTCTAGCCCAGATCTCAATAGATGAAGCATTAATCTACTGTAATCAAAGGAAACAGTTTGGTAGATTCATTGGAAAGTTTGGAGCCCTACAAGACTACATCGGCGATATTGCCTCTAAAACAGAGGCCGCGAGACAACTAGTTTACCACGCTGCGGCAATAATAGATAATGAGTATGATTTCCACATGAAATCAATGATTACGAAAGTTTTTGCAAGCGAGGTTTCAGCATTCGTTACTAAGAAATCAATATTAATACATGGTGGTATCGCATATACAAAGGACAGACCGATAGAGAGATTTGCGAGAGATGCTAGGGCTCTGTTATCCCTGTGGGAGACCAATGACGTGTTGAGAGGTAAGATTGCGAGGAATCTCTTGGGTTACCCAGAAGACGAGGAAGCTCCATTCCGTATATAGATCAAGAAACGCATAGTTTAACAT
>JAGSHR010000259.1 GCA_029855985.1 Candidatus Njordarchaeota archaeon | reverse complement strand
TTGCCCCACGCTCGTACGCTAGATACTGGCTCAGGGGAGATCCAAGTATTACCCGGACATGCCCCAATTACCACACTCATGAAGCAGGGAAAAATAAAGATAGAGCTTAGCAACGATGCAACCGGTCAAAAAACAGAGCAGAGTAGAGTGGTGAAATTTGAAAACATAGATGCTCTTGTGAAAATAGAGGGGAGAGAAGTAGAGATTTTGGAGGTGTTTTAGCCCAGGAGGAGGGCAAAATCTCGCTCCTATATTTTAGCAATCTACTAAAGTTGAAAAGATCTCTAGAAAAATGATATAAATTTATTAACTCATGTTTCATAAGGAGCATACTCCAATTGATAACTCCTCAGTAGATTTAAATCTACTGCGAACTATTGAAATTAGCGCTTTCCTGCATGATGTAGGCAAACCAATCGCTAGGTATCTAGATATTAGCACCGATCCAAACCTCACAAAATTTGGCATCTTCGCCACCCAACCTGAGATCCAAGAATCTTTAAAGAGAGACTCAGAGCTGTTTAAGGAGCTGAAATCTAGTGGTATTGTAAAGAAGCAGTCTCTACCCAATCATGTATTCGCAGGATTGGTGTTGCTACAAAGTCCATTTTTAGAAACAGCCAATCCAGAATCCCATTCTATTTTCACTGTTACAAAAGAAGAAGAAAAATTCTGGAAAACACTCAAAATAGACCCTGTCCACGTAAAAGCGGCAATATTACTACACCATTTTAACAACGCTAAAACAGTAGAAGAATTCTTAACCGCTCTCTTTGATCATATTCAAGCTGGAGACGATCTCATAAATCGCTATCTCGAGGCTTATGAAAAAGTGACCAGTTACGTCCGAGAAGGGGACCATACAGAGGCTACCCAAAGGGCTCAACATTCTGAAACCTCTATTAGCGATCTTTATAACTTACTAACACTCTTAGGAAGAACTGACGAAAATCAAGATGGCACCGTGACTCGCCCCACTGTCGTGTTTGATCCAATACACGAGCAAATCCAAAACTTCAGGCAAGAAGCATTCTACAAATTAAAACCGGATAAAAAAGTAGCTTCTAATACTACAAAAAATTTTGTCGAAGAGTTCAAAAAGATCTTCACAATAGCAGAGACACCGATCCAGCTGCTTTCATTCCTTAAATTACTTTTTTATCGGTATCTCCTATTTACTCCTGCTGATATAATGGAAAAAACTCCTATTATCTCACTGTACGAACACCTTTACTCAACCGCTCTTGTGGCCTCAAATATCTATTTAGTTAAAACGTTAAATAGAGCTAAGCTGGGATTGATATTTATCGACTTCCCTAGCATTCAACAATATATCTACAACATATATTCAACCAAACACGCACTTAAAACCCTTAAGGCAAAATCCTTCCTAGTACAATTGCTCCCTGAGCTCGCTAAAACATACATATACGAAAAACTCTCGGCCAAGGGGTACATTTCATACTTTCACGAAGTATTAAATGTAGGAGGCAAGGTTTCTATTATAATCCCGGCCACCGAAGAGGTTAAGCAGGAGCTTATCGAAATTAAAAAAGAGCTAGAGGAGAATCTGTTTGACAAGTTTAAAGGAGAGATTAAAATGGCTTTCGCTTTCGAATCAAAACCATTAACTCTTCAAGATTCAAACAGGAATATCTTAGCCATTTTAAAAGAGTTGATTTCTGACACAAACGAACATTTGAGAACAGAAAAAAATAGACCGTTTGCAACCATTCTTTTCAACCACCATGAAGATCAAGCCCCCTATCTTATTCCGACTTCGGTTGAGCAAGACACAACCCTGTGTGATATCTGTAACTTATACCCTGCACAAACCGTAAGAGGAGAAGGTACAGAAGATGAAATACATCTGTGCAAGCTTTGCGACAGTTATGAAAGAATCGGAAGAGAACTAAAAGATGCCCACTTTTTGGCAATTACGCCCCATAATATGCACCAAAACTTAAGATCCCCTAGTTTCGCCAATCTTTTCAGTTACGACTTGCATCTTCTCTCATCTAAAGATCTAAGAAAAACAAGTTCCGACCTACGTCAACTCCACAACCTAATACTCATAGATATTGATTTTTATGGAAGACATCGATCAGGGAGAGGAACAGATCGCGCTCGAAAAGAAAAACCTGATTCTCCTATCTCTCAGCTTAAATCTCTCATCCTAAATACCACTCATGTAGATATAATACCTATCAGTAAATACATTTATAGAGAAAACAATCAACCAGCTACTCTAGAGCAACTATCGAAACACCGATACTTAGCAATCCTTAAAGGAGATGTAGATAACCTTGGAAAAATCTTCCGAGAAGAATTAGAAAGACTCTATGCAGCGCTTCATAGCTCCCGAATAGAGGATCAGTCACAAGAGCCTTACCCCATAAGCTATAGAAGAACAGCATCATTCTGGTTCAAATTCTTCTTCGAAATCTTAATTGAAAAAGCGATAATAGAACCAAAGGCTCAAAGCCAACGCAGTGACCCATTCAAAATATATACTGTCTATATAGGAGGTGATGACTTTGTCATCCTTGGTGACTGGCTAGACATATACGACCTTGCTCAGAAGCTTGAAACAAATTGGAAACGCTTTACAAACAACAACCCCCGTCTGACTTTTAGCGCCTCTATTACACTGTTTAAAGATAAAACACCGGTTCTGTACACAATTGAAAAAGCAGAAGAAAACCTACACCGTGCTAAATATCTAGAGGAAAACAAGAACAAGATTTATCTTCTGCAAGATGTAGCTGACAAAGAAGTGTTTATTAGACTGGAGATAGGCGGGGTTTTTGAAGAAGAAACATTACCTGTCGTAACCACATCATTTATAAATATATTGGAACCTCAAACGGCCCAAAAAAATCAGATAAGTACTGGTTTTCTGTACAAACTCTTTACATTATTAACTCAACTGAGAGACCGAGAAAGAACCAGTGCTCTCAAAACCGAAGATCTAGAGTATTTCAAAGCATATACGTACTATTTACTAAAAAGGTATGGTTTCTTACAAAAGGATTCATGGCAGCAGTTCGCTGAGGCGCTAAAGAATACAAAGATAGAGCATTTTACTCAAAGAGAACTTAGAAACCTAATAGCTGTATTAAGTTATATAATTTATGAAAGAAGAGAAAATGAATCAGGATAGTAACAACTCTTCCCCCCATCAATCTATGAATCAACAAAATGCCGTGAACCAAAACACCCCCAGCGAACAAGCCAAGAAAATTGCAATACTTATTAGATCTAACCCCACAGAGATTTTTAAAGAGGAAAAGCTAAGCTATCTAAGAGATATGGCGGCGGGAGTCTCCTCTAGCGGTCTTAGAAAATACTTCCAGGCGCTACGAAAGCTAGAAAATATGATAAGAAAGACTACTTCACAAGAGACGGAGCAACAAAGGATTAAAGAAATTAGAATTGAGGTCGCTCTTCTTGCCGCTTATCTCAATTACGATGAATTTAGAAAAGGTTC
>JAGSHR010000290.1 GCA_029855985.1 Candidatus Njordarchaeota archaeon | reverse complement strand
TTTTTTACCAGCGTAGTAAAGTGTTGCCTTTAACTTAACAACTTTGTCGAGGTACTTATTTGGGTCCTTTTTTAGTTCGCTAAGATCAATTTCTATAACGTCTTTACTCATTATTTTCTCCCTCCTCTTCTTCATCTATCATTAATTTCTTTAAGATTAGGGGTGTTATGAACGTCGTGACTAGAACCATGACAATTAACGCTGAATACCAATATTCGTTTAGTATTCCCATGGTTATCCCTATGCCAGCGAAGATTAATCCAACTTCGCCTCTTGGAACCATACCGAAACCTAGAAGCAGGGATTTTCTCGTACTCATCTTTGGTTTTTCTAGTTCGCCAGTCATTATTCCACCTAGCACTTTACCAATTATGGCTAGCACCGAGTACACTAATCCTATAAACAATGCTTTATATAAAACTGTAACGTCTATTTGCATTCCTATAATCACGAAAAAGATGGGTATTGTCACTATCGCGATGGGTGAAATATTTTTGATAACTTCGTCCCGTGCTGCGGTCTCGGATAAGATTACACCTGCTATGAATGCTCCAACCAGTGGGGACAAACCAACTTCAACCGCGAAATATGAGGAAATAATTGCAAAGCTTAGGGCAAACATGAGTATAGCGCCTCTTGCTTTTAATTTAAGTATTGTTCTCATTAGGTATGTGGAAACAATAACGCTTAAACCAATCATTGTTAGGAAGTATCCTGTAAGGGACCATAGGAGTTCGAAGAATCTCTCAAGAGTTAATTGTTGTTCTACGAGCATCTCGGATGAGAGTATGAGGAGGAATAATGCTATTATGTCATCAACTATCGCAGCAATTATTATAAGTTTAGCCTCTTTAGATGACCCCTTACCATGATCGGAGAATACTTTCATTGTAATACCAACGCTGGTTGCTGACGCTGCTGAAGCGAGGAAAAAAGCGAGTAAAACGTTGTTCGTCAACATGACAATGAAAATCATTATTATAATAATATTGAATATTACACCACCTATTGCAAGGAATACTGGAGTCATACCCATCTTGATAACTTCTTTTACATTTGTCTCTAGTCCAGCAATGAATAGCATTAAAAGCAAACCTAGTTCCCCCAGGATTTTGAGAAATGGTGTAGGCTCCAACAAGTGCAACATATATGGGCCAATAATAATACCAAAAAGAACAAGTCCGATAACCTCAGATTGGCCTAATCTCCTTGAAACGTCGGATATAATAAGGCTTAAGAATAAGATCATTCCAAATGTTAGTATTTCCATAAATTCTGGTGTGACTGCAACCAATATAGGTCACCTCCGAGAATTTCTTTTCGATTGAGGACTAGTCTCTACATCTTTAAAAGCTATTTTTGAATGGACTGATGCTGGAGGGAAAGAGTTCGCGTTCCTCCTATTTATTGTTAATTGATATTAGTTTAAGTTATACACTTTTTAACTATGTCGTTTTCCTATATTCTCAAACTTTTTTTAACTGTTTAAGATTTAAAAGGTTGTCATTGGATTATGAGCCCTATAATTTGTTTAAGACAAAAATAAAATGAATGTTAATTATCGACAAAACATCCTGGTGAAACAGGTGAAACCCTTAAAAATAAAAGTGTTCGGCTTATTCCCAACGCTTTACACTATTTGTTCCCCGTGTCTATCAAACGATTATATCAACGAGAAATCAAAGGATTTTAAGCTAAAACAGTACCTCGAATACCCAAAATGGGTCCAAAAAAACAACGAGAAAATGATAGAATTGGTAAACGACCTCACCAATTATTTTGGGAATCGAATTCGAATCGAAATCGTTAACGCAGATTCATTGAGGGGAATCTTATTAGCGATTAGACATAGATTAAAAGCAGAAATGGCAGTGATAATCGAGGGAAAAGTCTTTAAGGGGGAAAGCCTCGAGCCGAGAACTATTAGGGAACATGTAAAAAAATTGTTGAGAGAGAGGTATCTTACTGTTTGAGCACTTCCTCTATTTCATTGTAGAAAGGCTCCCACGTTATCTCACTGAAACCAATCCTTGTTGCTATCTCATCGGCGTTATATTTTTGTCCAAGACTCCAAAGATTTCTCAAGTAGTTGCCAGCTTGTTTATCTTTAAACCATTTCACGCCGAATTTCTCCCTCAGTTTCTCCCTAAGCATTGCTTCAAGAAGCCACGCTCTCAGGTACTGTGCAGAGTAAAATCCCGGGTCAACGTCGATTAAATAGTGTTCTTCTGGGTGCTTAAAGTAGAGGTACTTCTCTAGAGTTTCCTTATATACCTTACCCATGCCTTTGATTCCTTGTGTGTGTAGCTTTATTTCGTACTCGAGTTTAGCGGTGTATCTGAGTATAAAGTACGCCTTGTTTAGGTATTGGAATCTTAAATATTCTCCTAGTTTATCCATTTTGATGTTTTCTTCAAGCCAGTGGACGTCATTCAACATGTACTCTGAGAGAAAAGCATAGGTTTCTGTCACACTGTTGTCACCCAAATACTTAAACTCGGGTTCCAGGTTTGGATCAGTGTTAGCGAAGTGCTCTAAGTGCCCAGCTTCGTGGAAAAGAGAGCTATAATCATCAACCCCTCCTTTAGGTAAAACGACTAGTTTGACATCATCGGGCACGATTATTGGAACCATGAACGCTCTCGGGGATTTCTTGGGTCTCTCCTCTAAATCGAGGGTTATATTTTTTTGGGAATCCATGTCTATTCCTAGACCCTTATAGTATTTTTTTAATAGTGGAACCAAGTTTTCTTTAGGGAAGTACTTGTCAAAGTCTTTGGCCCTAAAAACATATGAGATATCGTGCTTCTCCGCTTCCTTAAGGCTTACCCCTACCTGCTCTTCAATGTATGCGCTCATCTCTTCCTTATACAGTGGTTTGACTTTGTCAGCTAGTTTAACTAAGATGTTGAGAAGTTTCTCGTAATCAATACCCGTTAAGTTCCTATAGAGATCCATGTAGTTGTGATAGCCAAGGTCCCTAGCAATTTCATGCTGTCTTTCCCATATTTTTTCCAACAATGGAGTTAACTTAGTTTTCTCAACATTTAATCGCTCTTGGAACAGCGTTTTCCTTTTCTCTCTATTGTCCTCGTTTGCTATCTTCACTGCAGCATACCTATAAGGCAACTTTTCCCCATCGATTTCCACTTGCAGTGTTGCCTCAAGAGTATAATACTCCTCGACCAAGTTTTTAACTTGGTTCTCCATGTAACCATCAACAACGAACTCGAGTATGTATCGAAGTGACCTTTTTAAGCCTTCGTCACTATTGTTAAAGGCCATTTTAACCTGCGACAATGTTTCTCTTGAGAAAAGATGATTATACTTGTTGTATATTTTTGAGATCTCAAATTCGTCTTTTAGGCCTGCGCCGTGTTCGTAGTACTCTAACCCTATTTCTCGGTTAAAATCTTCAAGATCTTTTCGAAATTTTTTTAGATCGAGCATGCGTATCACGGCTCCCTATGTATACGTCTAATTACAAAAATTCTATCGTAATTAAAAATTCATATTTAAATACTGTGCTCGTTTATATATTATTAAAGTCCCCTTAGAGAGTCTACAATATTAATAAACATTGTTACGCCAAAAGGGTTGAATGCAATGTTTGAAGCATTCGATATAATAAAATTCCTCGAAGTCGGAATTCTAACATTTATGATAAATCTACCGTTCGGTTACTGGAGGAAAAACGTTAAGAAGGGATCGCTCCAATGGGTACTAGCAATACACGTACCAGTCCCATTCATCTTTCTAATGAGGATGATGGCGGGATTTGGCTTAGAAACAATACCGTTGTTCGTTATCTTCTTCTTCACTGGGCAACTTACGGGAGGAAAAATACTAATAAAAATGAAAGATAAAATAGAAACAACATCATGTCTTATCCTAGATGCCTTCAGATTACTCTTTTCCAACGAACCAGAATAAGGAAGAAATAAATTTAGTTTTATTTAACGCTTAGAGTCTATCCTCTAACCAACTAGGTGTGGCGTAACCCAAGTATATCAGTACACTTGCTATTAACAATACAACATAAGATAGAGTATACCAGACAAGCATTGGTGTCCCTTTGAATACTAAAACACCCAATATAGGAGGCAAAAAGATCAACGGATAAATTGTAAAACCAAAGCCTATCAGCTTTAATCTTGCCTTTTGCTTGGGATTACTAATTACTGTAGCTTTTTTGAAGATCGTATAACCAGCGAAAATGGCAACCAATAAACCTAGCAATACGTGTAGAACAAAAACAATCCAGCGTGTGTATAATTCACCTGTAGGACGATACAATGCATAATAGTTGTAGGGAAGAATCGCAAATAACCAAAACACCAAATAAACAACTAAGCCGATTGTTTCTTTTCCCCTTGTTATGGGCGAGTGAAACTCGTTCATTGCGAACATCGCAGAATAAATTAGAGCTGCGAATGATGCTATTGTGCCAAACCCTGCGAGTACAGGATACAAATAGAT
>JAGSHR010000288.1 GCA_029855985.1 Candidatus Njordarchaeota archaeon | reverse complement strand
TGGTTTAACTTATATTGGTTTACTATCTTTGCTTTCGCGCTATAGAGTCTACTCGGATGCTTATTTTGTAGTGCTGTTTGTGTATTTCTTGATACCTGTTTTGTTACAATTTATCGGTCCTTTTTTCGGATTTTCTGTAAGTATCCCATCTTCTCCTCTTTTGCATTACTTTTTGCTTGTGAGCCTTAATTTGGGTTTTATTTATCTTGTCAGGTATTTTAAGTCCGCGTTTTTTGATGTTTTGTTTGGCTTTGTTTTCTTTTATTATTCTTTCGTTTTTCTTTGGTCTTTGACGGGTTTTTATGTTTTTTTGTTTGTTGGTGTTTATTTCTATTTTTTGTTTTTCATTGTTTTGTTCGACTTTTTTAAGTTTAGGTCTTTGTTTGATTACAATAATTTGTCCTCTTTTTATAGTTTTTCGAATGTTTTTTCTTTTGTTGCTGTGGTGTTTGGGATATACTTTCTTTATTATCTTACTATCGTTGTTTCTTCGTTGTTTTACTTGGTTTTGGTTAGTTTTCTTGTTATCGTTTTTTCTCTTATTGGTTTGGTTTCCAGTAAGAATGCCTTGGTTGTTTCGTTAACTAGGTTTTTTGGTTTGGCTTCTAGTGTTAATACTGTTTTTGATCGTCGTGATCCCTCGTCTCGTTCTATTAGGGTTTTTATTTTGAGCGTTTTGATTGTTTTTGTTTTTGCTTATCTTGTTGTTTCTTACTTAGCTGGTTCGAGTATACTCCCGTTTTCCGGTATCCTTAGTGTTTTTTTACTTGTAAGGGATATTTCTTTTATTGTTTTGTTTTTGTATATTGGTTTCTTAGCTGTTCTGTATGTTTTTATGGCCTTTTTTTATGTGTTTCCTTATGAGGTTTCTAGGTCTTTTATTGTTAGTAGACGCCCTCTTTTAATTGATCGTAAGTACCTAATTATCCGTTTTATTTCTTTTCAAAGTTTCTACGGTTTATCTGGTGACTCATTAATAGACCGTTTTGAGAAGTTTTTAGATTCGGGAGATAAAGGTTATACCTCCTATGATGTTAGGCCTTGGGGGATTCCGCGGGGTCATGTTTCTTATTCTGTTATCAGTGTTTTTGTTTGGTTTTTGTACACTTCACTGTTTTTGTTTGATAAAAATAATCTTGTTGTTTTTGGTTTTAATTCTTTGGACATTTTGATGTTTTCGCTGGTCACCTATATTATTCTATCCGTTATATCTGTTCCTTATTTACTTTATAGGTGCGAGGATCTCAAGGAGCTCATTTTTTCCTCCACATTTCTTTCAATTATCGTTGGTTTGAGCTATGCTTTTCTCGCCATTTTCTGGTGGTTATTTTATACTCATGATGTTAATTTGATCCGTTTGACAGCTATTGGTGTTGCCGCCGGTTTATCCGCTATTTTCCTGTTGGTTGATATTCCAGCTAGGGGGAGATTGAGTGGTTTAAAGAAAGAGGAGCTAGATCCTTTATTCGCTGCTTTGAATAAATTGCGTGAAATGTTGAGTTATGGTCTTGCTAAGGAAGACCATATCGCCAACTTAGAAGCTTTGATTTCAGCGATTGAAAGCAAGTATAATGTTAATGTTACTCCAGCTGAGCGTATTCTTGCTTCTATTCTAGCGGGTAGTTTGTTAACCTTGTTTGGGTTTTTGCACGTTTTGATTTGATGTGTTAAGGTTTTTTATTATTTTAACTTTTTTTGGATAGGCCTATAGCTGATTATTTATTTGCTTGTGGTTTGTCAAATTTATAAAGGGATTGTGTATCCTTAGTATACTAAAAACAACAAATATATAATTGTATTTTTTATCTTTTGTTGCATTGAGGCAATTTACCGGTCAATTTTTTGTGCATGTAGATTAAATATCTTTCTATGGCCCTCGCATATTCTTCACTTTGTGTTATAATCGTTTTAATTTTTAAGCTGCTAATTGGTTCGTTAAGCGATTGGCCACAATAACCAGCTGGTTTATGAGGCCGTTTTGCTTCTTTTCTTTTATATTGTTTAACGAAATTGCGGATTCTTTTCTTCAGGTCATTTGATGAACCTATATATACGATTTCCTCATCGGGTTTGCCACAATTTAATAACACAATGTACACTCCTGGACTGTTTGGTATGGAAGAAATCCCTTCGAGTAAATCTAAGCAATTGTGTTCTACTTTCACTTCCTCGCTTTTGGTATGTGTTATTTGCTCTATACAATCGCCTAGACACTTTATAATAGCGGTATCCAAAAGTACTTGAGACATTTAAATCACCCGAAGTACACTTTATTTTCACAATTCAGCTAGATTCAAAAAAATGTAGAAACATAATGTCCGATTTGTTAGATATTCATTTACTAAAGATTTCATATTTTTGTCTGCATTGAGTGTTCGCGTTCTTCGAACGTTTGCAAATTTGTGTTCAATTCATTTGCTTATTATTTATTTTTCGAGTCAAAGGTTAAAAATTGGAGACAATATTTAAATCTGAGATTTCTATTTAATGTAGACTGTATAGTATACACGTAGTGAAGTAAAATAATTGTACGGTAACTGAATAGCTTGAGGGTCAAAGCATGATTCTTGGTTATATTTTGAGCGATGAAGGGGGAACCCCCATTATCTATAAGGAACTTGTGAAAATATTTGAGGGATCAGGAGGAACTATCTTTACTAGTCTCTTGTCGGCTATAAGCTCAGCGCTGGAAGAGTTGACTCGTTCAAAGTTGGATTATTTCCAGTCAGCGGGAACACATGTCTATATTAGCTACGGTAATGGTCTCATACTTTCTCTGATCAGTGATACCGAAGATCCGCAGTTAAAAGACTTGGTTAATTACATAATGGAACGTATCAATAAATTGATTTCTTCACCTGACGACTTGATATTGAACGAAGAGCTTAGAAACATTGTGGATGAGGAAATTATGAAAATTATTTATAGGTCGCCTCCTAGTATAAGAACGGTAAGGCAGTTGGCGAGTGCACTCTATTCTATTATCGACATTGAGCGCGGCGATGAGCTCAAGGTTAAGAACTTAAAGGTGGAAAAATATAAGCCTAGTTTTATTGATAGATTAAAGAAATCTGTTCAGAAAATTAGTCTTGAACGCTTGGTTGAGTTATATTTCGCTGGTAATCTTGAGGATGTTGTTAACTTGGCTGACAGCTTGTTTGATGACCCTAAATTTGGAGATTTGGCGAAGATTTTGTATGCTAAAGCCGCACTGACCCTTAACTCTTTCGACCCAAAAATCAAAGCTCCCGATTTGAACGTGGTCAACACCGTGATCTCCAGCATAAAAGATGAACTAGCTAGAACATTCCTTAAAGCTGAGTTGATGGCTTTTTTCGAGCTTGGGTCATACAATGAGCGTAGAGAGTTCTTTATTAGGAGGCGTTTTGATTTTCTTCAGAAGCTTTCTCAAGAGGGAGTTATAAGTGATGTTTACGCCATTTTAATTGCTCCGGTTCCAAACAAGCAGGTTTTGAGTTTTCTCGAGAGGAAGTTTAAAGATAAATCTGAGTGGCTTTACATTATGTGTTTAGAGATGGATTATCTCTTGGATATACTTGTTAGGAGACCTAAAAATATAACGGAATTTCTCTCATTGCTTGGGGACATAAAGAGTATGCTGGATGATTCCCTTAAGAAAGATTTACCATCGAAATACAGTTTGTCCCACATGTACATGTTCATATTGATATGGGGATTGTTGTCTCCTAACTTAAAGCTTGAGGAGGGCAAGGACCTTCTCTACAAGGTTTTCGACTATGTTTCCAGCAACTTCGATTTGTTACTCGAGAAAGCATACCGTGCTACTAACAGACATAAGGGAGTGAATCTCTACTTTATATTCAACCTGATTTACGGTTTGTTGCTGGAACTTGAGGACGTTGAAGCGGTCAACAAGATTGATAAATTCTATAGTTATATTAAATCAAAATTGGAGTGGTTGGTTGCGGTTAAAAACGCGAATAGGATAATGATTGACATGTACTATGTTACACTCGCAGGGCTTATCGCCGCTGTTACCCGCGTTGCAGAGTATAGAAGAACCTTCTTTAAGGACCTTCCGAAACTTCTCGTTGAGTTGTCTGATGATAACATGATGGACTTCTGGGAGCAAAACGAGTACCACTTCATTCACTACTATATTGACTTACTGGAAGCAATTGGAAACACTGTTCTGCTTAGTCCATATAAGGAAATTAAGAGAAACATTTTAACCCAGGTGGCCTATGGGATAGAGAGAGCTGCTAAAATGATGCAACACTCCCCAATGCTCTACTACTTTAAGATACTCTTAGCCATTAAATTCTACGCACTTAGTGGGATAGACGAGAACATCGAGAGAGCTAGGGAAATCCTAGAGGAAATTCGAACATCAACGAACGAGTTCATCTACTACATTGGTGAAAAAATCTTTCACAAATACGTTAAGGAAAAAGGGAGTGAATGAGGATGAACAATGAAACTCACGGTCTTGCACCATTAGAGGTTGCAAAGTTGGCAAAGGGGTTATCCGAGTACTTGGGGAACTGTGTCTCCAAGAGTGATTTACCAGCAGGTATTAGGAAGCTCTATGTTGGTATTAGCAACATGTTGAAAGTTTACATTGGTATATTCGAGAAAATCAAGGCTACACTTGATGAAATGGGCTTAAATACAACTGGTAATAAAATGGGGCTTCAACTTAGTTTGGAGGAATCTTGCGAGTTAGAGACCATCATAGAAACGCTAAAGGAAATGTTAACTAAGGCTAAGGAAGTAGCTGAAACTAATTTGCTAGACCAAATCGCACTATTATCTGTATATTATTCACAGTTTGTCGATGTTCTAAACGCAACGATCGAAATGCTAGAGAAAGAGAAAAAACATTTTGAGGAAGACGTTGAGTTGTATCAATGCGACGTTTGTGGTTTTATATCTATAAGAGAACGACCTGTTAGATGCCCAGTCTGTAATGAATCGGGTAAGAACTTCAAGGTTCTATAGTTAACATGGCTAGGTATTAAACGTTTATAACTTTAATTTCTTTTCTTTATGCGAGGTGAACTGACATGGTTAAGGTTCCAGGTTTCCTTCTAAAAAAATTGTACGTGAAGAAGAGTCTTAAAAACACGGATGATGGCTTTGAGTTCGAATTGAACAACGTATTAGCGGATGCGACCATTATTGAACCCCTAACGATCACAGTGGATAAGGAGGAGGTCCCCCAGGGAAACGTGAAAATAGTATTTGATGGGAATGAGATCAACTCCTCGGAAATAAGCTCCAATAATCCTATACCCTTCAAGGTAAAAACGAAGATTACAGTTAGGGTGTTAGGAAAGAAGCTTGAGCCGGGAAAACACAGCATTGAACTAAAAACAAAAGCCAAGGAGTACGGAGAACTAAAGTTCACTTTTAAGGATGAAGTAGCTTAAAACATCGTGCAACAACATCTTGAAAAACAATTTGTATTAAAGTCCTAATTCCGGTCCAGTGATTTGAGATATGTTTTGTTGATTATTCGAAACTCAGGTTAATTGTGGTCTAAGTTATTGTTTTTATTTTTTGATCCAATCTTCTACTTCCTTCAACATTTGCGTGTTGAAAACGGGGCCGTCTATGCATACTCTATACTTACCTAGCGCACATGAACCACAGATCCCGATCCCGCACATCATGTATCTCTCTAAGCTTGCTTGAACGTTAATGTTGTAGTTTTCCGCTATTTTGTAAACTTTGTAAATCATTGCCTCCGGTCCGCATGTTAGAATTGTCTCACCCTTTACTATGCCACTGTTCAACTTCTCCAGGAATAAGTCGGTGACAAAGCCTTTGAACCCCATTGTTCCATCGTCAGTGGAGATATAGAGTTTATCGGTTGTTTTCTTTAATCTCTCGATGAAAATTAATTCAGATTTTGTTTTGGCTCCAATAAACACGTATATTTTTGAGTTGTTCTTCTTTGCTGTTTCCGCGGCAAACGCTAGTGGAGCTACCCCATATCCTCCACCAACCACTATTATTTCCTTGTAATTTAAATCGAAACTGTTCCCATAGGGGCCCCTTACTCCTACTAGATCTCCTCTCCTCATTTTGTGCAGTTTTTTTGTCGTTTCACCGACTCTTGAAACCGTGAACCAAACCTCGTTGCCTTGAATGTTCGATATGCTAATTGGTATCTCCTCGCTTTTTGGGACCCACAACATTGCGAATTGTCCTGGTTTTCCCTTCTTTGAGATTTCTTCGTCAATAACTATGAATGTTTTTACTTTTTGTGTCTCTTCGATTATGTCTATTATTTCTCTGATTCTCGGTTTATCCATTGGTCCCGCGTGTAGCACTTTTATCACCTATAAATCTTCCATAACCCTTTTTACCTATACATTCTCCTTTTTCGTAAATTAATTCTCCTCTCAGGATGGTATAATCCACTTTAAAGTTTACTTTGAAGCCTTCAAATGGCGTGAACTTTGTTTTTCCGTGCAAGTTTTCTCCTCTGATCTCCCATTCTTTTTTTGGATCTAGGATTACTATATCGCCGTGATATCCTTCTTCTATACGTCCTTTCTCTTTTATGTTGAAGATCTCCGCGGGTTCCCTTGTCAGCTTGTCAAGGATTGCGCTCAGTGAGCGTCCCCTATTTTGAGCATGGGTTAGCAATAGCGGAAGCATTGTTTCAACCCCAATAATCCCTGATGGGGCCCTTGTAATGTCAAATAAACCATAAAGTTTTTCTAGCGCTGTGTGCGGTGCGTGGTCACTGGTAAATAGGTCAATGTGTTCAAGGTTGGTTTGAAGGTATTCAACGTTTTCATGGTTCCTCAGTGGTGGGTTAACCTTAACGATGGGGCCTAGTCGGTCAACATCCTCAATTTTCAATATAAGGTGATGCGGTGTAACCTCAAATGTGACGTTTAAATCTTTATTTTTTGCTTCTAATATGCTCCTAGCTGCGTTTCTAGTTGATATGTGAACGAAATGTATGCCAAGCTTGTTGCTCTTGAAACAACCGTTTTTAGCTATGAATTTTAGTATTTTTTTGACCTCAATTTCCTCCGCTTCGGGACCTCTAACTTGCTCGTGATACCAAATGTTCTTTTCGGATTCACTGAGTCTCCTAGTGTTTTTCTCTATTACCTTTTTTGATTCAGCATGAATTAGGATTTTTCCTGGTAGATTTTCTTCGCAGAGCCATGTAGCTATTTTTTGTAGGACTTTAAGCGGCTCACTGTACTCATATGTGTAAACCTTGAAGGTTCGAGCACCTTGAGAGTGCATCTCAACGAGATCCTTTTTGCTTAGTGGTACGCCCGCGTGTAATCCGAAGTCCACTATGGATTTGGATTCTCCTATTCGTACTTTTTCGATGTATGATTCAATTGTGTTTGTTTTTGGTTTTGTGTTAGGCATGTCTAGAACTGTTGTTACACCACCTGAAGCTGCCGCACAGCTCCCAGTATAGAAGTCTTCTTTCCATGTTAAACCGGGATCTCTAAAGTGAACGTGGGCATCGATAACTCCGGGTATAACGAGTTTTCCTTGGGCATCTATTACATCATCCGCTTGTATATCAATCCTCTTCGATATCTTAGAAATTTGACCATTTTCTATGAAGACGCTTAACTCTTCAAAGACGCCTCTTCGATGAACTTTTCCGTTCCTTATCAATAGTGATGGCATTGTCGAAACACTAATCCATTTGACCAGAAATAATTATACCTAAAAAATGAGAGGTTTGGTGACCTAAAATATTTTTCATATAACAATCATCTTTAACTTTAGTGAGTATTTATTTTGAGGTCAATTGAAATGGTGAACGTGGAAACGTTACTGTACATTATCAAGAATGGAAAAATCCTGTTAATCGAGAAGAAGAGGGGGCTAGGTAAGGGTTTATACAATGGTGTAGGGGGGAAAGTTGAAAAAGGCGAGACACCGATACAAGCGGCAATTAGGGAGTGCAAAGAGGAAATAGGCGTTGAACCAAAAAACGTTAAGTGGCGTGGTGTAATAGAATTCATAAATGATGGGTCAGTTTACAGTTACGTTCACGTGTTCATTGCCGACGACTACCATGGGGAAATAAGGGAGACAGACGAGGCGAAACCTGAGTGGTTTCCACTTGATAGAATCCCCTATGATAGAATGTGGGAGGACGATAAAACATGGTTACCTGTTATCCTCAAAGAGAAGAAAATGATTTATGCTTCCTTTGAATTCGTTGATAATTGGGGGAGAATCGTTAAGAGTTCTGTCTATGAATTGAAAAAAATAGGGTAAGAAGGTTAATTCTCGCTAAGTTTACGGGAGGTATATGAAGTACAGTATGAAGAATAGCGCGAAAATGTATAGTGTCCAATCCACCTCTTTTGCTTTACCTGTTAATACGCTTAGTATAACGTAAACTAGGATCCCAAGGGCTATTCCACTTGCAATACTGTATGTGAATGGCATGAAGAATATTGCTATGAATGCCGCGATCGCCACTGTCAAGTTCTCCCTTGTGAATTCTATCTTGTTGATACCCTGCATCATTAGGAACCCAATGAATATGAGTGCTGGAGCAGTTGCCGCACCAGGTATCATGTAGATTAGTGGGAATAAGACCAGTGAAACGAGGAACATTAATCCTGTTATGACCGACGCAAAACCGGTTTTTGCACCCTCTGAGACACCTGCGGCACTCTCAATATATGTTGTCGCACTTGATGTTCCAAAAACGCCTCCAAGCATTGCTCCAAGAGAATCTACGATTAAAATTTCTTTGAGGTTCTTGTGTCTTCCTTTCTCGTCGAGGAAGTTCCCTTGTTCTCCTATTCCCGTTATTGTTCCCATTGTGTCAAAGAAGTCGCTTAACATGACAGCCACGATTATTCCTATTAGTGAAGGATTGTCAACTATCGGCTTAATTAGGTAATCGTAGGAGAATAGCGCCCCTATTGTGCTGAAGTCGAATTTGTATTCGAACTTTATCTTTGTGAAATCTACTGGGGCTGGGTACTCTTTTGTAAAGAGCATTCCAGCTAATGGGTCAATTGAGACTATGTTCGCGACAATAGCCGTTATGATGATACCGAACAAGATTGAACCTTTAAAGTTCTTGTACCACAGTAAAGCAATTGTTACGAGACCGATGAGGGCAATTATAGCGTATCCCTTGATAACATTCCAACTACCTGCAGTAACTGGAGTGCCAACAGATGCAACAACCAAGTGAGAATTAACAAAACCAATGAAAGCTATGAAGGCGCCTATACCGATACCAATACCCCTTTTGAGATCATCTGGAAGTGCATCCATGACTCTTTCTCTTAACCCAAGTAAAACCAGTATAGTGATTAGTAAACCCTCCCAGAATATAACCGCCATTGCCGCCTGCCATGGTAAACCAAGTGTCAACACTAAACCGAATGCAACGAATGCGTTTAACCCCATGCCAGGCGCAATGGCGTATGGGTACTTACCGTATACACCCATTAGGATGGTCATCAAAGCGGATATTAGGATTGTAGCTACGAAAAGACCCTCAGTTGGTATACCAGCAGCACTTAGTATTAGTGGGTTAACAAATATGATGTAACTCATGGTCATGAATGTGGCTAGCCCGCCTCTAATTTCCGTCAAAAAATCGGAGCCTCGGGCAGAGATTTCGAAATATTCATCCAGAAGTTCGCGGATGGACGGCATATATTAAAACCTCCGTCCAATATAACATTAGAAAAAAGAGCAAATTTAAACTTTTCCTCTAGTAATCCCCAAGTATTACTAGAAGCTCGGAAACCCCCAAAAAAATTTCAATGAAATTATCAATTTAAATATGTGTGTTCCTGAGCATCCTTTTGTGTTAATTGAACGCAACTCACCAGTACCCTAAACTGGGGATATCATGTTTAGAAAAGCTAAATGAAATATATGGTAACTGTAAACTACTGAAACTTCATTAAACAGTATTAATTTAAAATCGTATAGTTTTAGTTAACCTAAACGTTTAACTTTAAACCAATAACAAAAAAATCACATAGCGATACTGTAAATATGAAGTTGAATACTTTCTCACATTGAATAATCAAAAGAGTATTTCATTAAAAGGCTTTTGAAGGACCACTATAAATTTATGGCAATTTCAATTTATAATCGCTCGGTAGGGTAATACCTAATATTAACTATATAACTGTTTTACTTATATCTTAACAGTTGCAACTATTTTTGTGTTAGCAATTTTTCTGTTAAAATATGTTAAATTGTTTTTGAACTATAATATCAATATATCACTTATATAGAAAACCAATACAATAAGATATTTAGAATCTTTACTACCACTTTTACATCTGATTTATAATTAAGCTATAAGAATGGTGCTTAATTTGAGCAAATCGATGATTGGTATTGGGTATATTTTCTCGTTTCTAACATTGTTTTTCCTGATCTCAATTTTCCTAATATTCTTATCTCCATTGACATATATTGTATCCATTATACTTAGGAGTGTTGGATGGATACTTTTCGCTAGAACATCTGGGAGGAAATCATATGCCTTAGTTGGAATCCTTGATTTAGTTTTTGGCTTTTTGTTTTTCCTTTTCCTATTTAATGTAGGGAAGTTGAAATTGAGTTTAGGTTTGTCTGAGTCGATGGCTGTAATATTGGTTTTTTCTTTTTGGGTTATTTATTCATTAGGCGAATGGTTTGCATATTTGAGTTTAGCTAGAGAGGGCTATAAAAAATTCTATGGTTCAATGATAAGCATTCTAGGTATAATTTATATCATTTACAGCTTAGTGTCATCTGTCTATATAAAGTCCTCTGATTACATGGGATATATCTCACAAAACTTGGCAGTAGCTATTTTGCCTCTTATGATCTCTAGCCTAGTAACTTCATTGGGAATATTTACATTGGATGAGGAAAGGTTGGTATCTATTAAATTAAGCGAAAATGGTTAGTTAAAAATATTCCTTGTTTTGGTATTAACTAGTCTATGGTGCTTTATACGGGATCTTCTTAGTATTATCAATATCGTGTGAATTTTTAGTTATAATTCTGTTGTTCAGTTTTTATGGTCGTGAAATTCAATCTAAAGATGAAGTTCATGAGTTTTCTTGATAAATTTTTTGTAATAGCTTCCCCTTTTGTTTTATCCGTACACTGTGTTTATTGCTTCTATTATTGGTGTTGTGTCGATTTTAACGGTTGTGTTTTCCACTATTAGGGTTGTGTCGGGTTTGTTTCCCCATGTTTTTTTGGGTTTTCCTTTTCCTTCTTTTACTCCCTTGGACAGTTTTTTGAATAGTTTTCTTCCTAGTGTTTTCTCAGTTTCATAGGATACTGCTTTTATTATTTCTTTTACTCCTAGTTTTTCTGCGTGTTTTAATAGTTTTTCCTCGTTTAGTCTTCCTTCATCATGATTTTGTAGTAGTGCTAGTGTTGCGGCGTATGGTGGGTATACGTCCCATTTGAATAATTGTGCTATCCCTTTCTCCACGCTTGTAACCCTTACTTTCGTTCCTTGGATTTCTCCTACTCTTACATCTTCGTAGTTGTCTAGTTTGCTTACCGCTATGTGCATGCTTTTATTTATTTCAGGTTTCCATTTCTGGATTTCGCTCGCGTATATGTTTTCAGCTAGGCCTAGCGCAAGAATTATACGGGTTTTATCTGTGAACAGTGCGTATATTTGCGGATAATAGTCAATAGGATTTGTGTTAGCCATTGCTGCCCAGTACATTCCAATATAGTATTCTTCCCCAAGCAATTCGTCGATGTATTCTAGAATGTTTTTTTCTATGTATGCTTCATATTCTTTTCCGATGTTTATTAGTTCTTCTATGTATGGTTTTAGGGTGCTGATCTCTCTTAACTTGTAGCCTTCCCTTTTTGGGGTGATCTTCGCTTTCTCTAGCACTCCAAGTGCAATGAGTGAGTCAGCAACTTCAATTACTGTTGATGTGCTTAAGTTTGTTAGACGCGATAGTTCCCTAGCGGATAATATAGCGGTTTCCCCCCTCTCTAGGAAAACGGTGATAAGCTTTAGAGCTGATTTTTTGAACAGTGCTTCAAGTATCATAGTAATTTCGCCTCCAATGTTTCTGTTAACATCATGATCTCTCCTTCCCAGTTGTTGACAATTTTCTTTAACCCTTCCTCCCCGACTGCACCCTTGAATCCTAGCACTTCGATTTTCTTCTCGGTTAGCTCTCTCAATGCGTCTATTGCTTTTTTTACTATGTTGCTAGAGCTAACCCCCCACCATTCCGCTATTGTTTCAAGTTTTCTCAGCGTTGTTGTGTAATCTACCCCTATTATCCTTGTTAAGAGTATCACATCGTATGCGTCTTTAATCCTTAGTCTGCCTCTATGAATTCCCTTTATTTCAGCCATTGCGATTATTTTATCGGCCAAAAGGTCTCCAGGGCTTTCATGTGGAAAGTTGAACCGCTGTTTTACCATTTTATATGCTATGAGTTTGGGTTCTCTTGGTATTATTTCTATAGCCGTTATACCCGTGTTTTCGTGTATCCCGTAGTTGAGTTGGACCTTCAATGGGATCACGTCCAATATTTTGACTCTCTGTTTTGTGTATTCTCCCCCGTGTTTTGTTGGAACCAGTCTGATAACGTTTATAACTCCTATGTGCTCATCCCTTGATACTATGTTAAAACCTCCTAGAAGCATGTTTTCTACAGTGTGCACTTTTCCCTCTTCTTGCAATCGTTCATTTAGTTCTTCAAATGTTTCAATTATTCCGTTAGCATCCAAGTTTGTATTAATATCCAAGTCAGTTGAGTACCTTTGATATTCCTCTGGAGCGTATGATTGAACGCATGTCCCCCCTTTCCAAACAAGTTCGGTTGCGTAATCTTTCAGCAAGTAAAGCGTATCTAACTGCCACAACATGACTTCCAAAAACCTAGTGTTGTAACCTGTTTCCATGGATAGCGTTCTTAATCCTTGTCTGGTAGCATCCCTTTCGCGAAAAATGCTCGGTAATTTTTCCCACAATTTCTTTCTTTCATCCTTCGTTAATTTTACTACTTTCATAAATGTCCACTTTTTCGAACAAAACTGATAAATGTATAAAAAATCGAACAAATAAAAATGTTTCCAAAAAACCGATCAAAACCCATAATAACGTAGAACAGAGAAAAATATTCCTAAAGGTGAATAGCATCCATTCCTTAAAGCATAATGTTCATAAAAAGGACTATAGTATTTATTTATACAAAATCAAATTGATAAAAAAATCGCTAGTTAAAGGTTTGAACTTTGGAATTTGATGACCTAGAGATATATCATTATTTGACTCTGAAAGTTAAAAACATTATAGCTGAAAAAGAACCCATCACAACAGAGCTTATGAATGAGATAAAGGAATACTTTGAGAAACTGTCGGAATGGGAGAAACGCGAATTAGCATACCAATTAGCATTAATATGCCTAAGATACGATTTAAAAGACTTTTGGTACTTCGCGGACCATTTAAGAAAGACAGTTTGGTTCAACAAACTCATGGGCTACGCTTCCACAATGGCCTACAAGAAAGGAAAAAAGTATGACCCTTATATACAAGAGGGAAAGAAAAATACAAAACAACTGCAACCCGGTTACAAGGCAATAGGGTACCTTTTTCTAGCAGAATTCATTGTTAGGATAGATAAAACTAGGGCAATGGAGCTAATCGAAGAAGCTGTAAAAAAACTAAAACACGAGTATGATGATATAATCTCAGGAGTAGTACTCCTCTTATCAAAAACATGTTTGACCTATGAAAAAACATGCCCTGAAAAAATCAAACTAGCCGTAAATAATTTGACATCAAGAAAAAAGTTATCTCCCTTCGAAAAAGTAGATATACTAACATACATCTCAGAATTGCTTGTAGACAGGCTTAGAGACTTCTCTATAGAACTATTAGATAATGCCATTGAATACTACGCGGAAATCAAGGATCCCGAACTAAAAGGAATAGCAATCCTAATGATAAGAAGACTAATGTTAATCTTAGAAAAGAAACACGAAAGTAGAATTAAAAAATACGAGAAACACGAAGATGATGAGATAAGAAAAACATATGAAAGTACCAAAGGGATATAAATTCAAAGTAGGGGATTATTCATAATTTAATTAATTCTTCATTCTCTTTTACACTCAAAGAAACCCCTTAATAGCAATATTTTTAAAAATTTGATTAATAACAGGTTATTACCAGAAAGTATTTATATATTTAGAAATATAGAAAAATATAGGATACTTTAAAAAAACAATATCGTATCCTATTAGTTTTCCAAAAGATATGTTAGTGAATATGTAATTATATGTTGATAAACATGTTTAATTTAAAATAAAGGTGCATTCCTATGCCATGGTGGTTCTTTAAGAAATTTAAAACCCCAAAAGCCACAATATCATTGATTGGATTGGACGGAGCAGGTAAGACAACTATCCTAAATTTTCTCCAATATGGTAAGCTAGTAAAAACTCAGCCAACACTTGGCGTTGATGTTGAAGAGCTAAGCTTATATGGGTTAAAAC
>JAGSHR010000222.1 GCA_029855985.1 Candidatus Njordarchaeota archaeon | reverse complement strand
ATTATATATGGTGATCTTTATGAGACTTAATAAAGTTACTATGGGTATTTTACTGGGTATTTTGCTTGTTAGCTTCTTGTTTAGCGCTAATTATTTGTATTCATCAACTACTAATGGTACTGGCTATGTTACTGTCAGTACGCCTCCAAGTGTAAGTAATATTAATTTATACGATAGTGATGACGGAACGAATCTCACAACGACAACTGCAACTTTAACTCCAAATGATCCTATGACATTAACATTTGATGTTAGTGATCCCGATGGGCTTGACACGTTAGATAATATAACAGTTGTACTCTACCATAGTACTGCAACAACAGTTGATGGCGCCGATAATGTTAACACACATGCGACATTCTTCTGGAGTGCTTCCACAAACACTTGGACTGTTTCACCCTCGTCCACTACTTGGGCGGTAAATAACACTGCTTCAAGTGTACCAACAAATGGGACAAGTGGAACAGTTGTGTTGGTGTTTACTCCCAGTAAGGTTGCTTTGTATTCGTCTTCTGGAGAGTGGACTGTCTCCATAACCGTTTATGATAAGCAGGGTCAATCGGGGACTGGGACTGCGACTAATTTTAATGCCGCACCTTACAGTGAGGTTTCTCTTAGTGTGGCGACCTTTAGTTTTGGGTTAGTGAGTCCAGGTGTTGTTAATGCCTCATTAACTAGTCCAAGTGAGGGTTACATCACAATAACTGTCATCTCGAATGGGAATTTTAGTGTTAAAATCACAGCAACGGATTGGCTAAATGCCTCAGATGTCAGCATCGTGGATCTTGACACGTTTAATTCTTTGCTTGTTGATGATGATGCAAATCCTGCGCCTCAAAATCCAGAAACAGGGCAAAATCCATTCTATGTTAGGAACACGGCGACAAGTCCCCAGTGGAGTGGCTACAATTACACAGATGAAACAGGTATGACTATAAACTTATACCTATGGGTTACATTACCTAGCGACATACCACCTGGTGAGTACCATTTAACACTGACTGTGGAAATCGTCATATAAGGGGTTCCCTCTAAATTTTAAATTTGCAACTCATATATTCCATTTTTTTATAATAGTTCCTTTGAGAAGGTACAAGAATTTCATTAATATGACGTGTTAGTCCGAATGGTGGTCTAAGGGGTGGTTGGGTAAGTGTTTGATGGCATTGTGATCTTGCGTGGGGATCAAATGGGAATGATGGGACTTGGTCATCACATGATACCTTATAGATGTTTGGAGGATTACTTACCTCAGCGTGGGGTTTGTCATTTAATTTACTTTTAGTATCGTGTTAGATGTTTTGTGTTATCAAAAGGGTGTGGCAACCATTTTTAGTGAGAGGGATTTTGAATGGCAATTTATTCGTTTAAAATTTTATACCTCGGCGATCCGTCAGTTGGAAAAACTACTCTCAGGAAGAGGTTTATGGGTGCAAGTTTCAATGAGAATTATATCCCAACTATTGGGGTTGATGTTTCAGTGTATAATATGAAGATTGATGCGAATGTTCTAAAGTTTCTACTGTTTGATCTTGCGGGACAAGTTTGGTTTAAGGATGTGAGGAAAGATTTTTATACGGGTGCGAACGGGGCTTTCATAATATTTGACATAACTAACTACAATAGCTTCTATAATGTCGCGAATTGGATAAGGGAGTATTGGACTAACACAAAATGGGGAAACCCATTTATATTAATAGGAAATAAGAAGGACCTTGAACATCAAAGGAAGGTTCCAAGGGAAGTGGTTGACGAGTACATTAAAGTGTTCGAAGAAAAAACTGGTTACAAAATTGACTACATAGAGACATCTGCTAAAACCGGGGAGAACGTGCAGAGGGCATTTAACATGATAGTTAAGAAGATCGCTATGGCTAAGAAAAGGGTTCAATGATGCATTCAGTTACTGTTGCCCCCTTTGCCAAGAAATTAAACTTTATGTTAATCCAATTACTTCTTGTTTCCTCGTTTGTTTTTTCCTTTTATTATCCCAATTCTACCAGTGAAGACAGAGGTGTTACTTTCAATGCCCTATTTGATTTGCCCCAAGTAATCTTTGGAACAACGAAGGAAGGTGTGATTTATGCTTCCAACTTGTATAAAATAACCATAATAAATGGGGAGACTGCTCTGCGTTTTACTCTTACATATTCGGTTACTCCGAACTCTTCTCTCATTAAGGTTTATTTTGATAAGAGCAGTTTTGAACTTGGTTCTAATGAAAAATACGATGTTCAAGTTAGGATTGTGGTGGAGAAAGGTATTCCAAGTGGGGACTACACCCTATATATTAGGGTTTTAGGTTCAAAGGGAGAAGGGGGAAACGTTGCTCAAGCTGCAGTTTCAAAGAAAATCCTAGTTTTTATTAGAGGTTTCAACCCCATCATTTTGAAAGTGAACACTTTGTTGACGGATGGAACTCCTATACCCGGGGAATTCTATATTTACTGGAAAGTTAACGGGTCTCTCCTTTTATTGCATCACGATCTGGGACCAAGTAAGTTTTATTATGTGATAGAGGGAGAATACATAGTTAGGGGAGTTTTTGGTAATAATATTACGGATGAAAAAGATGTAATGGTTGATAGGAACACGACGGTTAACCTGTACTATTCTCCATTTATAATAAGGAATTTCAAGATTGATCGTCCTCCCATATACGCTACGGATCCATTAGTATTCTCTTTTGTGCTTGAAAATAAGATCCCGACCTTGAAGAGAAAGGTGATAGAGGTTAGAGCTTATATTTCAGGTGACTCGGGAAATGTAACACAAGATCTGGGGACGTTTGTTATTAATGGCGAGCAATCAGTTGTTATTAGAGGGGTAATCGACCCGCCTAATACTTGGAGAAACGAGAGCTATCAAATAACAATTTCCATAACCTCTAATGGTAAGATTTTAGGTTACTTTAAATCGATATTGGAAATCCATGTTAGGTACCCGTCAATAAGTAAACCTGAAATCAACTATTTTCTCTTGGCGATCACTGCAGGGATTGGAGGTATATTAGGCGCCCTTAGTGTGATGGTTTTAACTAAACGAAGAAAGACTCGAAGAGAGGAAACGAATATTTACGAGAAAATAAAAAAGATATTGATAATTGGTCAGGGCAGGCTTTTGTTTGTCTACAATGTGAGACTAGGTAAGGTTCAGTTGAATTTATTAGAAAATGACGAGTATCTACTTTTGACTTCGATGATTGCTTCAATTATTCAACTTGCGAAAAGATCTCCGAGTAAAACGGATATTGGTTCAATGATGTTTGGTGGAAGTAAGTATATTTACAGGCCCCTAGATGACAACTTCACTATTATAATTGAGACCGATATGGATATTTCAGAGTTTGATCCCCAAATTCAAAACATGTTAGATGGACTTACAGCGTATATCCACAGTATACACCAAAAATACGGCATAGAGAAAGTTGAAGATATAATAAATCTAAGCAAGTATGCTGAAAGATTCAGTGACCTTCCATTGATATTGAGGAAACTCCTAAAATAGATTATCTCAATTCCTAAGAACCATTGATTGCTAACATTTTTAATAAAACTTTAAAAACAGTGTTTAACTAAGAGAAAAAAAGATACTTTGAGTTGAGGGACTAAAATGGGTAAGCGAATTAGGGTACAGAGAATAGGCAGAGGATCACCAAACTTCAGAACACCACCAGTAAGATTCGCGGACGTTAAATTCCCAGATTGGCCAGAGACAAGAGGAGGATCAATCAAAGGAAAAGTAATAGACATAGTGCACGAACCGGGAAGATATGCACCATTAGCATTAGTCAAATTCGTAAGAGAAAGCGGGAAGATCGAGAAAATATGGATGATCGCTAGCGAAGGCATGAGAACAGGTCAAATAATCGAAATTGGAGATACAGCACCCTTAGACATAGGGAATGTCCTACCCTTAGCTAAAATCCCTGAGGGTATACCAATAAGCAATGTTGAAATTCATCCATATGATGGAGGAAAAATAGCTAGAGCCGCTGGAACATTCGCAATAGTCAGAAGCCAAATACCCGCAAAGGGATTAACAGAGATAGAACTCCCTGGAAAAAAGAGGATACAACTAAACTCTAATTGCAGAGCACAAATAGGTATAGTCGCGGGAGCAGGAAAAGACGAGAAACCACTAGTAAAAGCAGGTGCTGCATACCACAAATGGAAAGTCAAAGCACACATTTGGCCGAGGACCAGAGGAGTAGCCATGAACGCTGCTGATCACCCATTCGGTGGCGGTAGAGATAAGAAACCTGGTAAACCAAAATCAGTATCTAGAAACGCTCCACCAGGAAGAAAAGTAGGTTCTATAGCGGCTAGAAGAACTGGTAGAAGAAAGAAGTAAGCATTCGCATTACTTTTTTTCACACACGTTTTCGGTTCAAAAATTTTCTCCGTTTTGTCGTTTTTTGCCATCAGACTATAAAAATTTAGGTATTCTGACTAGCATTAATTTAGTTCTTTAATGTGAGTTGTTTTTATATCGGTTTTTAATTAACTATTTATTGGTTCACTTGGATTCCCATTCATGTTGCCATTACCCGGTGATAATTGTGTCTGAAGAAAAGTTTGTTAGGTATTTCGAAGCTCTTAGCGAGTTAAAGGAGCTCACAGACTACGAAAAGTATTTAATCAAAATTATTCACGAAGCTGAAAAAGAGCTTAGTTTAGAAGAGCTCAGTGAGTTAGCTCCTCATATAAGGGTTATTATTAGAAAGACCGTCGATCTAAGGGAAAAAGAGAGGGCTTTTGAGGTAATGTTATCCAATATTATGCCAAAGTATAGAAAGTTACTAAAAGAATTCAATGAGGCTTTATCTGAATTCTTAAAGCTAAAAGGCGCACTAGTGGATCTCCTAAGTACGGGTACGACAATGGGCGATGAGCCTGATAGCGAGAGTAAGATATGGGAGTTAAGAGATGGTTTGCTTGAAGAACTTGAGAGGCTAAAAGAACTAAAGGGGAAAGAAGAGTTTTCGCGATTTGCAGAATTAATAGACAGTGAGATAAGAAAGGTCGAGGAGGCTATAAGAACATTTGATTCAATGAACAAAATAATTTCTCCAAACTTAGAGGAGATCGAAAGAGCGAGAAAATATATTGGGTATACGGTTCAAATTGGGGATAGATATAGGGGGTATGTTGGGAACGTATATTACACGATCCCCTCCTTTGACATCGTTTTACGGATCTATGATGAGGAGCCATTGAGCGAATCAGATCTCCAGGAAATCCACAACTACCTCTACAATAACTTGATTATATCCATTACATACGATGAGTTCAAATCAGAGCTAATCAGGGAAATGAAGGTTCTATTGGGAGTAAGAGAAGATCAAATATTTAGGCCCTCGTTCCTTAAAATATATTTCAAACTTAAGAAATATAGACTTAACAGGGGGCTACTCAAAAAACTTAAACGGAGAATTAAGAATATAGGATTTGTCTATCTAGATGATATCAAAGAAATCGATGATGCCAGAAAGAACCTTGTTGTAGAGAATATTTTATCACAAAAAGAAGTAGGAAAACTTGTCAACATACCTTCAGTCGCTAAACCAGATTGGCAACTAATTGGTAAACGAGTCGTTGTCAACTACGCCTACAATTACTCAATTTACTACATCACATGGTTGCCGAAAATAGGCATGAGTGCAATACTACTCAGAAGGGATCCGGGCAACATTCCAATACCGGATCCAGACTTTGTCAAGAAAATCCTAATGTACATGGAGACAAAGGGAACAGAGCCCAGTGAAACTCATGTAGAAGAAGATGTGTCGGAAGGTGACTTGTATTGGAAGCTAAGAGTCCTTGTTATGAGAACCCTAAGCGATGTGCCAGAGATAACGGAAAGTAAATCGCTGCAACCAAAATACATCTTCGAGTTCGCGTTGAGGAGAGGGATACCCATTGCGTTCTCAGAGCTTTATCAAACATACTTTACTGTTATTCCAATTGATATACTGAAGGGTATAGGGGAAAACACATATATCCCAATTGTGCCGTTTGATCCCATACCTCTAAAGAAACTGTTAAACAGAAAGGAGATAAAGAGAATATTGGGAGACAAATGTCCAGAATTTATCGGTCTCTTTGTGAAAAAAGAAGATGGCATAATACTAGAGTGTTGTAGTAGCTTAACAGACGACGTGAAGAGAAGACTGAAAAGGGAATTTAAACTTGAAGAAAAATTCTTTGAAGCCATTAAAGGAGATGTGAGGAAGCTAATAAGATCCTTGATACTCTCCGGTTTAATCAAAAGCAGAGACAAATACAATACGCTACTTACAATTTTAAATAAGAAAGAAATTAAATATGATGACATAGTTAAACCATTTTATGAGGACATCAAAACTTTACTGAGATTTTTCCTAATCTCTAACATTCAAATGGAGTAAAAGTTAGAGAGTGAGGGGTTCAAAAATGGAAATAAAAACATACAGAATCAAGGCAAAATATAGGGTGCAAAGAAGAACCTATTATGTTTACAAGGAAATTAGGGATACGAGCCTAGAGAATGCTTTGGAAAGATTCTTTTCAGAAGTTGGAAGCAGAGGCTTAAAAAGAACAGCATTAACAATAGAGGAAATAGTAGAGGTAAGCCCCGAGGAAATCAAAAACGAAAAACTAAAGAAATTGGTGTTAACAGAGAAACCCGTATTAGTCTTAGAATAGGTGTTAAATTTGTCAGAAAAACAGCCATTAGGTGATGAAATACAAAGGAACATACAAATAAAAATCCAGAAGCTACTTGAACTTCAAAAGGAAGCAGAGTACTATCAACAAGTCCTAGAGAGCACAACATTGCTATTATCCGAAATATTAAAAGCGAAGAAAATCTTAGAGGAAATGATACAAGGTGAGAGGAGAACAATAGAGAGCATGATAAACCTCGGCGTTGGAATTTACTCCCCAGGAACCATAAACTTTGGCGAAAAAGTATTAGTTGACGTTGGGTCATCTGTAGGAGTATGGATGCCTCTCCCAGATGCACTAGAGAGATTAAAGAAGCAAGAGCAACAGTTAAAAGACGCAGCAAACAAAACAAAAGCTAACCTCACAGAGATCATGAACATGATCTCAAAGCTTCAGTTAGAAATTGAAAAAATGAGGGCCTACGCGAACAAAAAACAAGGCTAGGATTCGAAAAATTAAATTTTATATTGTTTTTGTGGAACGGAGTTCTATTCGCTATCACTGTTCCTTTTTCTCATCATTAATTCTTGTCTTAAAAAGTCTCTTAAAGCGATTCTAATTACTTCACTTCTATTTGGGTAATACCCCTCTTCAACGAGCTTTTCAATTTCCTTCAAAAACTTTTCCGGGATGTGCACCGTGATAAGAGTCATCGTCATGTTTTTCACCCCATTATAAATAAATATGTCATTTGGATAGAACTCCAAATATTATCAAAATAAATATTGATTATCTCTAGGAAAGCTTGGAATATCACAATGGTATTACCAAGGTGTTATGGAAAATGGGGTTACCCTTTCTGTATTTAGGGCACTTTAAGTGCCGTAAGAAGAGTGGTGTGGACATAGTTGAGAAAATTAGGGAACTCGAGAGGGAAGGCGTGTTTATTCAACCGTATCCATGTTCGATTGTAATAAGCGAAAACATTTTGGATATTGCTGCTAACTTGGCATTAGAGGATTTCCAAAAAGGTTATAATAGAGCTAAAAAAATATCAACGGAATTCTTGTTGAGGATCTCTGGGATATCTCAAATTAGGGAGGCTATCAATAAGATTTTTTCTCGCGAATATAGTGACTATTATATGGTTGTTTTCGCTGATAAAGAAGTTAACTTGGGAGCAGTTAAAAACTTTTTAGGTGATATCTGCGATTTTAACGGGGTTGATTGTGAGATAGATTTAAATGAGATAAAGACAATATATGATATCTCAGAGAAAGAAATTCGTTCTGTTCTCAGAAACGGTGAATCTTTAGAGGAAGCTTTAGTGAAAATAGTGCTTGAAAAAATGGCGTTAAGTATATTTATTTAGAGGAATTGAAAATGATAGTATCAGAAGCGCCAAGTAAAGTAATTCTTTTTGGTGAGCACAGCGTTGTTTACGGTTACCCCGCGATAGCCTCCGCGATTAACTTGAAAACATATGTTAACGTAACGCAACAAAATGGTTACACAACTATTTTCTCAGAGCCGTTAAACTTGAGATGGACCTTTAATGAAAAAATACCGGAAGAGTTTCTTCCATTAAAGCGAATAATCGATATACTTGAGGAGAAATATGGCGTTGTTTTAAAAAACGGGTTAAAAATTGACATTAAAAGCGATGTTAGACCTGGTTCGGGGTTGGGGTCCTCAGCCTCGGTTGCTGCAGCTTTCGCAGGCGCTCTTCTATACTATATCAAAGGTAAATTAAATGTAGAAGAACTTAATGAAATCGCTTATGAAGCGGAGAAAGTGGCTCATGGAACACCTTCTGGTATAGATAACACGGTTGCAGTCAATGGCGGCGTTATTAAATTTGTGAAAACGGATAATGGTCCATTAATTGAGAAAATCAAACTTGACCGGGAGATCCCTCTTATAATTGTTGACACGGGGCTGGGAAGATCAACGAAAGTGGCGGTTTCCAGGGTCAGAGAGCTGTTTTCAATAGAGAGCAACGTGATAAAGAAAATATTTGAGGGGATTGGTCACATAGCGGAGAGAATATGGGAGGATCTAACAAGGAAGAGGATTAGTCTTAAAAGAATAGGACAATTAATGAACGTTAACCATGGGTTGCTTAGTGCGATAGGGGTATCCAACTCAAGGATAGAGGAAATAGTAAACTATTCGCGGGAAATAGGGGCATATGGAGCTAAGATCACGGGGGCTGGTCTAGGGGGATATGTTCTAGTGTTGCCAAACGAGAATAATGCTGATGAGATATTTGAGAAGCTCAGGTCAAGGTACGGTTATGATAGGGTTCTAAGAATTAAAACCTTTAACGTTGGGACCGTTGTAAGAGAAGTCTAATATCCTAGTGAATCATCATATTTTTTAACAGTTTTCCAGCTTTTTCTTACATACTCTGGAAATTTGTTCAATAAGATTCTCAAATGTTTCTTGGTTTTGGGGTCCCCAGGGTAACCCGAACCAAAATCTATACCTGTTTCCTCTATGATCTCTCTTATCATCCTATCTCTAGTAACCTTAGCTATGATTGATGCAGCGGATACAATGGGCCGATAAAGGTCAGCTTTATTCTCAACTATGGCGTTATAAACTCCATTTTTCTCAAGATATCTCACGTAGCTTTCAACATTGGACGGGGCATCAATGTAAACCCTAAACTTGTTATTGGGGGGTATTTCCTCTAAAAGTCTACTTACCGCCAGGGCTTCAAGGGCATTGAGGCCTTTTTTATTTAAGACCCAATCATCGATTAGCCTCGGTGGGATAACTGCCACCGCCACATACTCCGACAAATTTAAGATTTTTTCGAATAGCGTTTCTCGGGTTCTCGGATCCAATTTCTTTGAATCCTCAACCCCCATTTCTAGTAACTCAATTATGTTTAAGGGGGGAACGCCAACTGAAGCCATTACCATGGGACCAACTACAGGGCCCCTCCCCGCTTCATCTACCCCAATAACGAGTTTTCCCGTGATTGCTTTCTTTAAGATCTTTATTTCCATGATTGATGCCCCGTTAATCACGAATAGCTTTTTGAAATCTACACTGCTAGGATTGATAGAAAATCAGGGTTATAAAAATTTTTTAAAACATGGAACTGCCTATAATTGAATTAATTGGTTGGAGGTTACTATTATTGGATGATGGTGAAATAATAGAGTTGAGTGTTCTCAGGACAATCTTCTCAAAGGGATTAGACCCAGAGCACACTATCATGGGATTTTTTGACATAAATGGCGATGGCGACAGCGAATTTATTGTTAGCACAAAGTACTCCGTTAAGTGTTATAACCCACTGAAAGGAGAATTACTTTGGAGTTTTGAACCCATGAAGGGAACCATAGTCAACGCCATAATCAGAGACATTGACTTAGATAAAGAGGACGAGATATTAGTTTTATCCAAATCCGATAACGGTTACGTGTTTTACGTCATATCCAATATGGGGGATGTACTAACAGAGATTGATCTAGGAAAACAAAATGTTTCCTTAACTGCGATAAGGTCAATAGTCACAAAAAACAATAAGGCAATTCTTATACCATTGAAAAACAAATTAACAATCTACGACATGAACGGTAAATTAATATGGAACTTTATCGCTCCCAGTTATCAATACTTTTACTATAGGTTAGATGACTACGATGGTGATGGGGTATCAGAATTATTATTAAGCTATGTTTTCAAGGAACATGTTCTAATTGAAATAATTGATTTGGACAGCTTGGTCACAAAGTGGAGCTTAGGCTTACCAATAGGGACTTCGGAGAAGCCATTTATAGAAGAAAAGCCCCTAAAAAAAGGCACCGCTTTATTCCTCTACATGGGTAACCAGCTAACAGTTATTGATGGAAAAAATGGTAAAATTATTTATGAACACAAAATAGATGCTTACGAAGTTTTTAGTGGAACTGCTGACATTAATGGAGACGGGGAAAAAGAAATTGTAATATGCAGCATGGATGAGAATAATTATACCTCTATGCTAACCGTTTACTATCCCACCACCAGACAAAGTGTCAAATACGTTTTTGACACTGCGATTGTTGAGTGTAAAATAAAGGATTACAACGGTGACGGTAAAGAGGAGGTAGCATTTATCGGTTTCAACGAGATAATCTTGGTTTCAGATAGTGGAGTATCTTGGAAAATAGACAACATCTTTGAAAGCTCCATATACAACGTTGTCAGTGAGGATTTTGATAACGATGGCATCCCTGAATTACTCGTTATTGGAGAAGTTGGTGCTGCGATACTAGATTTAAGAGATAGAGAGATACTCTGGATGGATAGAAACATAATCATAAATGAAGTAGAAGAACTACTTGGCGTAGGGGATATACTCCCAATAGACATAGACGACGATGGAAATGACGAGTACCTAATCATAGACGAGCCAAATAAAAGATTAATAGCTTTAAAGGGGGAATACGGTAGGATTAAGGAGCTATGGACACTTATCTTTAGAGGCAACGAGTTGAAGGACATAGAAATACTTTATCCGAACACTCTCATTGTGATTGCAATAGACGACAAGTTATTAGCAGTCAATTCTAACGGCGAACTAGTTTGGGAAAAGCGAAATTTCCCCATTTCATATATGTTATTTGGGGAACTAAATGGCGACGGGAAAGCAGAAATAATAACTTACTACGACAAATCGGGAATAAGCGTTCTAGAATCAGATACGGGGTCCGTTCTATGGGTTTACCCTGGAAGAGTGAAAATGATAAGGGTAAGTGATGTTAACGGTGATGGAAAACAAGAGGTTCTCCTAGCGCGTGGAGACACAATGAGCATACTAAATGGGGAAAACGGCAAGGTCTTATTTGTGAGGATAATGGAGGGAAAAATATCAAGGTTTGACACTACGGATATTGATTCTGACGGTGTCGATGAAATAATTATAACAAGTGGAAATCTGATTGTTTTAATGAAGGATTATCAGCAGATTTGGGAGTACTTTCACCTTGACCCGAAGATGGTGAGGGGATTAGAAACGTGCAAATACGAGGAATCCACGAAATTGGATGTATGCTTGTATACTAGTAATTACCTGCTGATATTTGATGGGTTAACTGGAGAGTTAAAGGAGAGACAATTTTATCACAAGATAACTGATGCTCCGATAATCGTTGATATCGATAAAGATGGTTTGGATGAGATAATCATTAGGGACAGGGAGAAAAAAGGTATACTGATAATTGGCAAAACAGAGCACAAATTCATCCAAACACCGTCTAGAAGAGGAACCCTGAAAGCTCTAAAGGAACGTGGATTCAATGTGTTATTTTACATAGCGGATAACAAGCGAGTCTACCTATACAATTCCGAACAAAACGCATTTGATTTAATATTCAAAACAAATGATGGTGAGAAAATAATTGACACGAACCAGCAACGGGGGTCACTATATATATTAGTGGGTGTAAAAGAGCAAAACGTAGTTCCAAAAATAACTCTTTATAGGTATTCACCAAAGTTAAAGTTGCTTGAAAAAGTAACAGAAGGATTATTCCTCTGGGGTAGGCAAGAAAACCAAAAGCAAAAGATATTAAGAAAAGAGGAGATAAAAGATATTCTGTCAAAACTTGTGTTAGTCCCCAATTTTAAATCCATAGAATTGATTGGCGTTGGGAGAAAAGGCGTATACCTATACTCGAAAGAATTTAGGAGTATACTCTACTATGATAATAAACATTTACTTAAAGAGATCACAAAAATAGACAGTTTCGTCGTAAGCAACTTCTCTATAAGTGATAGAGAATCCCAAATACTCGGTGTTCTAAAGGATACTTTCATAATTATCGACATGGGCTCTGGGAGAATGATACGGGGAAAACTAAGTCTAGAAAATGTGGTTAACATTTATGCAGGTGATATTGACGGGGATGGCAAAAATGAGGCCCTAATAGTGAGTGACAAAGGAGAATTATTCGTTTTTGATCCATTCCTTTACCTCTATGGGTGTAATAACATTTACAGAATCAAGGCCGACATTAAACCATTAAGAATGCTGCTGAGCGACGTCAACTTAGATGGGAAAGATGAGATAATCACAGTAATAGATAGGGGTCTATCTCTATACGCTCTCGACATATTTGATAAAATATTAACTCAAGAATACGAGGAATACCAAGTCAAACGCGACTCCAAGATCAAGTTAAAATTGGTAACACTAAAAGCGAAAGAGTTGTGCGGAAAAGGTTTAATTAACAAGGAAACCTTAAAGAAGATACTAGAATACAAAGACTTCGAGAAGGTCTTAATATGGAAGAAATCATCAAGGGGATCAGAGCAAGAAACTACGAGTTCAAACCAAAAATAGTTCCAATAATCCACTCGAAAACTGCAGAAATTATGCTAAAAAAAGAAGGCAAATACACATTAAACCTAACTCTCAATCGTTATGGTGATTCTCAAATAGAAAGTCTAAAGGATACTGTTAGAGTGGAATTTAACGGGGAATCCTACGAGTTAGAGAAAAAAGAACTCAAGAAAGTATTGAAAAAGGCTACTAAGCTCTTCACAATCACGAAAGACGGATTAGAACCCATTGAGATAAGAAGCGAACACTACTACAAACTAATGCTTCCCCCAAACACAATGTACCCTACCCTTGAGATAGATGGAATACACATGCATAGAATAAAGGACACTGATCCCATAAAGGACACGTGGGCTAAAATAAAAACACTAGGAAATCTAAGAGGTGCTTTAACCCTAGACACCTGCATGGGATTGGGTTACACAGCAATATTAGCACGAGAGGGAGGGGCAAGAGTCATAACAGTGGAAAAGGATCCAAATGTAATCAAGCTTGCGGAATTAAACCCGTGGTCACATGATTTAGTTAATATAATTGTGTACCATAGCGACGTGCAAGATGTAATAAAATCGATACCCAAAGAGTCATTAGATGTGGTTATACATGATCCTCCACGTTTTTCACTCGCTGGAGAGTTATATTCTCTAGAGTTCTATAAGGAAATATACAGAGTGCTAAAAAAGAAGGGAAGACTTTTCCATTATACAGGATTACCCCACAGCAAGTTTAGAGGAAAAAGCACAGTAAAAGGCATAGGGGAGAGACTATTTAGAGCAGGCTTTAGAGCCAGATTTGATAAAAGAGCCCAAGGATACATAGCTATTAAGATTTTTTAGGTTTTCTCACAACCAGCTCAAATTCTCTTGAACCGCAATCAGGACACGCATCGAGGTCCCCCGAGTACACCCTACCACAAGCTTTGCATTTTTTATAAAATCTCAAAACACGCTTTATCTTCTTTCCTTGGATGGAGGAGTACCCTATAGATAAGACCTCTGCAAGGTTCTGAATGTCATAGTCCTCAGTCACAATGACAACTTCATTATTATACTTTTCTTTCAACTCGAGAGCAACAGCTAATACAGATATATCCGTCTTCGACAATACTTGTTTTCCCCCAAACTTACTGGCAAGTTTTTCAACTCTACTAATGTATCTTTTGTGGGCCTCAAACACTGTGATCAGATCATTGAAACCATCAAAGATGAGTTTGGACACGTTATCCTTTAATTCATTCACTACCAAAGTAGGTAAAACAATCTGAAATTCACCGTATTTTTTTCTCCACTGCTCCAAGATCTCCAAATTAGAAAAAAGCCTAACAAAGGATGAGGTATCCATAACTAGAAAATAGCCCATTAGTACCACCAATACCCCACACATCAAAGTCAAATAGAAACCAAAAGCAAATTATACATTAGGCCCCCTGGTCGGAGCCCCCGATAATATCCACTGGATAATTAGATGAAAGGGGTCCCCCAGGGGGGCCTACATTCACTTTTTCTTCTTTTTCTTCTTGATAATAACAACGTCGCCTAGTGTTATTTTTCCGCTAGATTTTAGTTCCTCAAGTTCGTCGGCAATAGATTCTTCATCCACTCCGATTTCTTTTCTAATTTTTATACCGAGGAGTTTTTCAAGCTTCTCAATAACGTCATCAGGTGGCCTAATTTTTCCACTTTCCAGTTTCCTTATGAATGTTACAGGTTCGCCTATTTTCCTAGCAAGATCTTCCTGCTTCCAACCTTTCTTTTCTCTAGCATCTCTGATTTTTATTCCAAAGTTTTCTACCAGATCCCATGAGGGTTCCTCTAGAATCTTATCAACTTTTCTCTTTGCTTTATAAACGATTTCCTTCCTCTGCTGGATCTTCTTAATTGATACGGGTTTTCCGAACTTGGCACATTTATCACAGAGTATCATTACAACGCCGTCTACTTCGTAATATTTTGGTCGGTAAACTGGTCTGCCGCACATCTCACAGTAATAGGGGGCTGAACCGCTTTGCGGACTCATAACAAAAAACCTCTAATCTCAATTTGAAGAGCATTAAAAAATAAATTAGCCAGTTAACCAATAAGAATGTTTAACATTAAAATTTGATTATAGTGAATTTCATATTGCTATTCCAATCATGGTTCTCTGACCACTTTGCAAATATTTGACTATGCTTTAAATCTTGCAAATTTAAATATTAATTCCTGATAATGTTAAACCAAAGCCAAGTTTTGCTATTATCATTCTCTTTGCATGGGACTTAAGGATGGTGAAAAAAATGAGTGAAAATAACAAACTCAGAAGCCCAATAGTGGTAGTCATGGGTCACGTAGATCACGGTAAAACAACTCTTTTAGACAAAGTGAGAGGAACATTTGTTCAGCAAAGAGAAGCCTCGGGGATGACCCAGCACATAGGGGCTTCATTCTTTCCCTTGGAATCAATATTTAGAGTCATAGAACCTCTCCAAAAAGTTGGATTAATAAAGATTGATAAATCAAAATTTAAGATCCCTGGCTTACTATTCATTGACACACCTGGTCACGAAGCTTTTACAAACCTACGAATGAGGGGTTCATCAGTAGCAGATATCGCGATTTTAGTTGTTGATATTAGATCCGGTTTTCAAGCACAAACTTATGAATCAATAGAACTGCTCAAAGCGACTAAGACACCATTCATTGTTGCCGCTAACAAGATTGACAGATTACCAGCATGGCAGTCATATGAGAACGAACCTTTCTTAATGTCTCTTAAGAAGCAGACACCAACAGCGATAAATGAGTTAGAGACGCATTTAGATCAAATAATTATTGCACTAGCGGAGCAGGGTTTCCAAGCTGATAGATATGACAGGGTTCAAGATTACCGTAAAACAGTTGCAATAGTCCCCACAAGCGCTGTTACTGGAGAAGGAATCCCTGACTTATTCCTTGTGTTAACTGGGTTGACTCAAAGGTTCTTGGAGGAGAGATTAAAATTCACATTGGGTGAAGCTAAAGGAAGCATTCTAGAAGTAAGGAAAATGATTGGTGTTGGCACAGTTATTGACGTTATACTCTATGATGGTGTACTAAGGAAGGGTGATATAATCGTCCTTGGAGGAAAGAGTGGTGTTATTGTCACTAAGATAAGGGCACTTATGCTTCCTAAACCCTTAGATGAGATAAGGGATCCAAGGGATCGATTTGATTATGTGGATGAAATAACTGCGGCTGCGGGAGTTAGAATTTCAGCACCGGGTTTGGATGAGGCTCTTGCGGGTTCTCCATTATATGCTGTTAGCACAGAGGGTAAGGATGAAGAAACAATTAATAGGGAGATTGAAGATAAAAAGAAATTAGTCTTAGAGGATATTGGTAAGCTTATCTTTAGGACGGACAAAAATGGCATTATACTTAAAGCGGACACGCTTGGTTCAATTGAAGCAATTCTCAGAAAATTCAAGGAGATGGATGTACCCGTCGCGATAGCTGACGTTGGACCCGTAAATAAAGAAGACGCCATTCATGCCACTGTTGTAAAAGAGCTTAACCCCAAGTACGCCGTGGTTGTCGCGTTCAACGTTGATATTTCCCCAGAAGCTAAGGGGATACTTGATAAAAATGAAATCAAAATAATAAGAGAGAACGTTATCTATAAGGTGTTCGAGAGTTTCGAGGAGTACCTATACGAATACGAAGAAGAGCAAAAAAGGAAACTACTCGAATCAATAGTTTACCCAGGAAAAATACAGTTTCTCCCCGGTTTTGTTTTTAGGCAGAGTAAGCCTGCTATAATCGGTGTGAGAGTCCTTGCTGGGAGAATAAAACCGGGGGTAGCGCTCATAAGAGAGGATGGGAGAAAGGTTGGAACGATTAAACAGATCCAGTCAGAGGGTAAATCTGTTCAAGAGGCCACGAGGGGAATGGATGTAGCGATCTCGATTTCTGGCGGCGTGGTTGGTAGGAACCTAAGGGAGGGTATGATTCTTTATGTTGATGTTCCAGAAAATGATGCTAGGTTGATAAATAGGAAACTCATGCAATTCTTATCACAAGATGAGAGAGAGGCGTTCAAAGAGTTCTTGAAAATTAAAAGAAAAGTTGAAGGGTTTACTTGGGGTATGTGAGCGCGAAGTTAAAATCCTTCTAACTCTATTTTCATAACCTTAAAGTTGCTTTTCGCTATAAGAACTGTGCTCTTTTTCGTGAATATCCCATTTTCAACGATTCCCGGAATCGAGTTTAATAGGTTCTCTAGCTCTTTTTTGATTAAGAGTTTCGGTAAGTGCAGGTCGGCAATTATATTACCATTATCACTGATGCATGGTCCAACCTTGCCTTTGCAAAGTCTCAACTCGAACTTGTGCTCAGGAAAGTACTTCTTCAGAGCTTTTTTAACACCATTAAGCGCCATAGGTATAATCTCAAGGGGGATCTTATAGTGCCTGTTAACTTTTGTTTCATCAACAATTATTACTAGTTTCTCAGCCCAATAATCTATTATTTTTTCTTGGGTGAATGCTCCTCCTCCCCCCTTTATCAACAAGTTTTTATCTATTAGTACTGAATCAGCTCCGTCTACTGCAATATCGATGTTCTCAACTTCGAAAATGTTAGCTGCGGGTATTCCAAAAAGGTTCATCATTAATTGAGTGTCGATCGATGTTGGAACTCCCTTTATATTCAAGTTTTCATCTTTCAATTTCCTAGCGAGTAACCTAATGAATTGGGCTACCGTGCTACCGCTTCCAATACCGATGGTCATACCGTCTTCTACGTACTCTAGAGCTTTTTCAGCTGCGAGCTTCTTCAGATTTTCTTGCATAGACATTGACTGTGTCCCCATAGAAAGCCATTTTTTTATAAATGATTATTTGAATAATTTAAATTCTGGTGATTAGTTTGAGCGAAAGAAAAACGGTTGTAATAACGGAGTTTAGGGGTTCCTACAATATAGGGGCCTTTGGCATAGCAACGGATAAGTATGCTATCATGGGTGTGGGATTCAGAGAAAAAGACCTTAGAGAAATGGAGGAGGCGTTATCAGTTCCTCTAATAGTTCAAAACATTGGTGGAGACCCATTAGTTGGAATCCTATTCACTGGTAATTCTCATGGTCTATTAGTGCCAGATAGCATAAGGGAGAAAGAATATGAAAATTTGAGAGAGAAACTGGATGATGTTGAGATATTAAAAGTAAGTTTTCGTACATTTGAGAACACGCTAGGAAACCTGATTTTAGCTAATGATAAGGGTGCTGTCGTACATTCGAATCTCTATAACAAGAACAAGAAAGTTATGGAAAAAATAGAGCAAACATTGGGTGTAGACTTGGAGCACTATGAGTTCTTTTCTCCTGTTGTTAGAAGTATGGTTGTGGCTAACAATAAGGGCGCACTTGTCAGTCCTCTAATGAGTGATGGGGAGATGAATTTCATAAAAAGCGCTTTAAAGCTAGAAAGGATAGGGAAGGGAACAGGTAATATGGGATCGGCTTTTGTCGGCTCGTGTTATATCGTGAATTCAAATGGAATTATTGCAGGCTTGAAAACCACGGGTCCCGAGTTACAAAGGGCATATGAGATATTGTTATAGGTTTCTGCATAGGATTGTTTAATATTAAAAAATCAACTCTTTTCTTTATTATTATAGCGATGAAGAGTTCTGGCGTTGCTGACCTACGGATGATGAGACGTAGCCCGACGGAGCTTTCAGAGGGCCTTATTGATAGGTAAGCAATTTTTTTATACGCAATTGTTTAAGTATAAATATTAAATAGGTAAGTCAAATCCTACTCGGTGACAGTATTGGATAAAAAAATATACGATCTCATAATATCTCTAAGACTCGGAGAAAAACGAGTTAAAAGACTGATAAACAACTCCAAAAGAGAGGAAAAGGAGATATATGATGAAATGGTAAAAGCGCTTCTTGAAGGGGACAAAGATTCCGCTAGGGAATATGCAAGAGAAATAATAAAGATTCGTAATTATCGAACATCCCTGCAAAGGTATTGGTCGAAGATACGCGGGTTAAGAGCTGATCTAGAAAAAGCGGCTATGGCAAAAGAGCTCAAATCTGCGTTAGTTGACGCCGCCAAGAGAATATCAAAAATCCTAGAAAAAATGGATGAGTTAAATATTGAGGAAGCAACCCAGATGATCGCTACAGGGCAAGACTTGCTTGATGAAACCATAAGTCAGGTTCCTGATTTAGGTCTCTCCGAGACCGATAAAGAGGAGATAGATGAAATATTAAAGATCGCTGAAACAGAAGGTATAGAGAAAATTAAGGAAATGTTCCCATCTGTAGAGGATGAAGAAGAGGAAGAAGAATTAGAGAAGGAGTAAACAATGGTAAAGGACCTAGAAAAGAGAAAGAAAGAATTCATTGAGAGGCTGACAAGTAGTCAAGAAACGGTTAGACAGAAAAAACTAGTTGATCTAATCGTTGATATAGAAAAAGAGTTTAAGAAGGAAGGTTTACTCACGGAGGATATCAGGAATATCCTTGTTTCGATAAGGGCTAGGTTGGGTGTCCCTGAATTTATTGGTGTTAAAGGTAGCGAAAAGGAGGAAAGAGTACTCGAAGTTGACATAATCAATATACTAAACAAAAACGGGGGATTAATAAGTATAAAGGAGCTACTGAAAAATTTAATTAAAAGCGGTTGGGCTGTTAGCGAATATGCACTAGAAAAAACACTCTCGAATTTAGCCAAGAAAAACATTATTCGCGTGCAGAGAGGCATAGTTTCTGTAGGCGATATACTGAAAACACCGCTAGGTTTAAAGGCTATCAATTACCTGTTAGAGAAAAAGAAAGCCAATATTGACGAACTGATTAAGGTTCTAAAAGTCGATAATAAGGTGTTAAACCCCTTAATTGAAGAGATGGAGAGAAAAGGTATAATAGTTAGGAGGGGAAAAGAGCTCTACTTGGTTTACTGAATCTCCTGATTTGCCATCATGTGTTGTTTTCTTTTTTCCCTCTGTATTCCCATATTTCATCCTTAACAGAGTGAAGCAATTCTTCTGACCACGAAGCGATATAGAAAACTCGGGTATTTGGTTCAACTGGTGCCTCTGGTTCAATAATAAAGTGTCCTCCAGCCTCCCTTAAAATCAGCAATGGGGCCACTACATCAACCATTCGCGCTCTCCCACTTATATCAATCGCTAAATCTAAAGATTGCTCAGCAACGTTGCAAATTGCTAATCCAAGCGTGCCTATATGTCTCATTTTCCCATACTTACCAAGCTTTAAAATGGCTTCTAAAGGCGAGTGAGGGGTCACATCATATAATTTCTCGTATTTTGTTTTTAGCTCTAGTCGCTTAATCTCCAGTTTACTCAACTTTTTATCGATAAGGGAATATTTGTATGCTCCAAGGTCTCTTTGTGCGAAATAAATCTTCCTATGGGGTATATCCCACACAACTGCACCCTCTGTATCGTTTATTTCTCTACCCCTCATGTAGGCAATTAATGTGCCAAAAAATGGGAAATCCCTTTTCGCGTTAGTAGAACCGTCGATTGGATCAACCATTAAAAACGGAGAATCACCGTTCCCGTACTGTCTTTCTTCTCCTTTTAATGGGATCTCTCTCACAGTTTCTCTTACATGTTCAAAGATTAGTTTTTCGATTTCCACATCAAAAGAGTACGTGTAGTCTCCTCCGCCTTTGTCCTCTATTAATGTTTTTGTTTTAAGTGTTCCCAAAATGTCTTCAAATTTATTCTCGAATAATTTAACTAACTGGATGATCACGGGATCAAATTTTTGGAGAATATTGCTGAGTTGCATTTTTGGTTCTTCCATAACAATCTTTTTTCTCTCCCAAAAGTATCTACAAAAGAAGGCTTAAAAATTAGTGTTTGGTATTTTAGGGGTTCTAGTTTCCCTAAAATGGTAGAGCGTGTAGAAGGTAAGCAATTACAATTACTAAGGGAGTGCTGAGGAGAATTATGTCCATAACGACTCTCCTAATGATATCTCTCTCGCGTATTTCGGCTCCAATATAAATTATTTTGTTTAAGACACCTGAAATGGTTCCTAAAAGTATTGCAATCTCGGCAGTCTTTGTGTTAATACTCCCATTGATTAGTAATGAGGCAATAGACAAACAAACCGCAAGATTGCTAACGAATCCGCCTATGAAACTACCAAAGAATATCCCGAAATGGGATCCTGACTTCTGGAAGTAGACAACTAGGAATGATATAATCAAGAAAATTGTCACAAATTTGGTTGCAGTTTTGTAGGATAATGGGTTCTCTATATAGATTTTACGCATGCTAACTTTCTGCTCTTCAAAATACCTATATGCGATTGCGACGAGACCGACCAGTGTGCTTGGAAGTATGTAGATTGTTAAGTCTACGATTATTTGAGGGTACTCTAATAATAGAAGCGAGGTAAAAGCTATTGTTCGAATTATCATAACAGTGTTAGCAAGTATTACGCCCAACAACGTTAGGTTTTTAATGGGTTCACTTTTGTCCTCTTTGTAAATTCTCATGAGACTAACTGCCACGCCTTCTGAGCTAAATAATGCACCTATTGCGGCGAATGATAATGCGCCTTTTACGGGAGAAAGCTTTTTAACAGCAACATAAGCAAGGAAACTGAGGGTTAATAATGTAACCATGAATAGATACAGGGTCCTCAAGTTAATCGTGTTGAATATTGGATCATTAGCGTCTGGCACTATTGGGAACAATAGGAAGATTAGGATACCTATCTCCAACGCTGATCGTATCTCTTTGAATTCTATGTCCTCGAGAAGTGATTTAACATAGCCTTTACTTGTCAAGATGAAGGTTACTAGTACTGACAGTGTTATGGATAAAGTTATCTCACCAACGCCGACAAAGATTCCCAAAATATAAGAAATTGCGAGCGAAACTGGGGTGGTCAAACCATAATCTTTGATTTGATACTTCATTATGGTGTAAATTGCGATAATTAAAATGGCTGAGAGGATAGAAAAATAGAAAACCTCGGGAAACTTATATTTTTCCACAAAGGTCACTGTGACGGTGCCATATAAAGAGAGCAAACCAAATGTTCTGACTCCTGGTTTTAGTTCTTGTTCGCTTTCCAGTTCGTTGATTCTTTCTTCTTCTTTTTTTATTGTTGATAACTGCCTCTCTAGGCCTATGATCGCGCCTACTAGGAAACCAATAATGATTTTCATTTGTTCGCTGAAAAGTATCTCCTCTATGCTCATTCACGACACCTGTTGTAAAGCGTGGCTAAGAGTGAAATTTATTATAAAAATTTGAAAGGTTAAAATTGACTATAAAGGTTAATAAAATAGAAGACTCGTACTTGTTGGCCATGATATTCTTATGTTTCTTAGCATTCAACCCATGTATTATGTGGGTGTCAACTAACTTTAATAGGTGTTAGTCTTTAATGGTTTTAAAGTCCATGGTGATGACAGGATTGTGATTAGTTTGGGGCCTCAAGGATTGAAGGTTCTATTTGTTCTCCAAGATCAGTGTTTTGAAAGCGGGGAAGCTTACAGTATTGAAGATATTTTAGCTTATGGTGATCTAAAAAACTTTATTGAGAATGCTCCGAGAGAGAGACCTGTGAGGTTTGATGCGGCATTTAAGGTCTATCAAAAAACGAGACTAAAGAATATGATAAGTAAAATTAGGAAACTTAGAACATTTCGAGGTATTGAATATGAGTTGTACTTCTTAACTCCGTTTGGCTTAGTGTACGAGACTGAGTTTATTGTTCCGTACAAGGAGTGTTTGAGGAAATTATCCATAGGGCGTATTAAGTACCTACTCGGGGAAGTAAATGCTCTTCAAAAATTGCAATTCTTACTAAACATGGGGGACTTTGATTTATTTGTACTCGTTCTTGATAGAAAACTGTACCAATCCTTGAACATCGAGGAATTTATGGATGAATCGAGAAAATACATTGTGATATTGGATTCAGCGTTGGTTGCAAAAAAGGGAAATGTCCTAATTTTATATCCATCAAAATATTATGAACAAAAACTTGAAAAGCTATTTGGAAAAAGATTTGATGATTTGGTAAGCGCTTATATTGACGTATTAGCACGATTGTTGAATCTTCTTCAAAAGGGAACGCTTAACTTTGATTATTTCACAAGCAAGTTAGCTAAGCCTGATGACCTCTTCAATTTACTAAAGGAATTTGAATCAATACAAACACGCATTGTGGAGTTCAAGAAAATAATTGGCGAAGTAGATGTTTACTCGATGCCATATGAAGTAGTAGAAGTGATTGAAGGAAAAATCAAGAAGCAACAAATCAGAATCAACGGGTTAGAAGCAATTGTTGAGTTATTGAAAAACGGCTATAAAGTCAACTTAAACATCATGACACCCCGACAATTACAATCATATGTTCGCGAATTAGTGGCGTCCATAAGCCAAGAAAACTTATCACTCAACGTATCGATCATAAATGCAGTACCCATATTCATAATAGAAAACCATGAAATCAAAGAAGCTTTCGAACCAAGCCAAAAAATAAAGGTTTACCTGAATGGGCAAAAAAGGACTTTATGTTTTTGGCCTGCTTGTAATTACCTAGAGTTGCCTCAAAATCATAAGATATATTGTGTAGTTCCCGAATCTGAAGTCACAACATTTACTCAATATTTGAGTGGAAACATAGAAAACTGTGAATGGACAGACGCCGAAACTATGGTTAAAAAATTGATTAAAGAGAAAGAAGTTTAGATTTCAGAAGTATGTTTTATTTTGATTTGAAATAATACTGTGGGGCTTAATCTCGTTTAATCCCAGTGGTGAAACTCTCGCTAGTTTTGCTTTATGCCAAAGTTCTTCTATGTTCTTTGCGCCAACATAACCCATTGAAGCTTTTAGACCGGCTACAAACTGCTTAACAACAGTTTCCACAGTCCCCCTATAGGGGACGAGACCAGCAATTCCTTCCGTTATCTCCTTAGAGGGCTTAGAGTATCTGTCGAGCACCATTCTTTTTTCCCTAGCACGAGCGCTACCCATTCCCCAGTATTCCTTGTAAAAAGTGCCTCCAATTGAAACCAGTTTACCAGGGCTTTCCTTGCAACCAGCAAATATGTTGCCCATCATAACGGAAGAGGCGCCGAGTGACAAAGCAAGAGCAGCATCTCCCGGGGTCTTCACTCCCCCATCAGCAATGATGGGTATGTTTGCTTTAAGGTCTCTAATTGCATCAGCAACATTAGCTACACCGAAGAGTGTTGGTCCAGACACTTTTGTGACGACAGATGTTGTACATATAGAGCCGCTGCCTATACCGACTCGAAACCCGTCGACTTCTTCAATATAGTGAAGTATATCCTCTACTGCCTCATAAGTTGCAATGTTTCCGACAACAACATCGACGGACACGGCTTCTACTATCTTTTTAGTGGCTTTCATTACCTCCAAGTTGTGAAAATGTGCAACATCGATCACAAGGGCATCCACATATTTTTCCAAATCATTCGCTCTCTTTATGTCATATGGTGATATCGCAGCGGCTACTTTTAATCTACCATCCTCATCCCTAAGTGCATTAGGAAACTTTTTACTCATCTCTATATCCTTAATTGTTATAAGCCCCTTCAGCCTTCCTTTATCGTCAACAATTGGAAGTTTTTCTATTTTGTGTTTCTGAAGAATGTTAACTGCCTCGCTTATCTCGATGTTCTCATTAGCTGTCACGAGTTTATCTTCTCCACTCATTATATCTGCAACTTTAACATCCTTCTCCAAGTACCTAATGTCTCTCCACGTAACGATGCCGACAAGCTTATTATCTTCATCAACAACGGGGAGACCATGGATGCCATAATGCTCCATTACTTTTTTTGCTTTCAGAACAGATTCATTTGGGTGAATTGTCCTAACGTCTCGGATGATAAAAGAAGCCGCTCGTTTAACCTTTTTTGCCATTTCAACTTCTTCTTCTCGGGTACAGTTTCTATGTAGGACTCCGATGCCTCCTTGTAAAGCTAACGCTATAGCCATCTCTGATTCTGTAACAGTGTCCATTGGGGAGGAGACGAAGGGAATATTCAACTCTATATTTCTACTAAATCTTCCCTTTACATCAACTTGACTAGGTTCGACCTCTGTGTACCCTGGGAGTAGGACTAAGTCATTGAATGTAATAGCGAGAGGTGCCTCCTCGATTTTCTTTCTGAATGACATTTTTAAAAACACCGTTTTCCAATTTACTTCAACATATCTACGGGCTATAAAAATTTTATTGGAGCAAATTACAATGAGCTATGTACTTGTAGTGGATTTTGGATCGCAGTATACGCATTTGATATGCAAGAGGATAAGAAAGCTGAGAAGAAATTGTAGGATAATCCCTTGGTACGAGTTGGATAATCTCGCAAACATGGATTTTGGGGCGTTGATATTGTCGGGCGGTCCAAAAAGCGTCTATGAAGAAGATGCTCCTTCGCTCCCATTAGACTTTATAAAACGTGTTATTAGTTTGGGCATTCCAATTTTGGGGATTTGTTATGGTCACCAATTACTAGGTAAGCTCTTTAGAGGGGAGATAAGGAGGGGTGAGGTTGGAGAATATGGTCCCACGAAGTTTTATGTCACGAGTGATTCACCATTGTTTAGGGGCCTTCCCAAATCATTCACTGTTTGGATGAATCACAGCGATGTTATAGTTAGGCCTCCCGAAGGATTTCGAGTAATTGGAAGAACGGAGAATTTCGAGGTCGCTGCAATGGAGTCAAATGGAAAGATTTTTGGGGTGCAGTTTCACCCAGAGGTTAGACACACAGAGTATGGAGTTAAAATTATTGAAAATTTTCTCGAAGTAGCGAACCTTAAACCGATTCGAGCAATGAGCAATATCCTTGATGAAAAAATGAGAGAAATACGAGAACAAGTGGGTGACAAAAATGTTGTAGTGGCTGTGAGTGGCGGTGTGGATTCAACTGTTCTAGCGGTGCTCTTGAGTAGAGCGATAAGGGGGAGGGTTTATGCTGTAACAATAGACACTGGGTTTATGAGAAAAAACGAGGTAGATAACACGGTTAGGGAACTAAAGTCGTTGGGGATAGAACACGTAATAAAAATTGACGCCTCAGAGAAGTTTATTTCCGCTCTGATAGGTGTAAGGGACCCTGAGGAAAAAAGGAGAAGATTCGCAAAAATTTACTCTGAAGTGCTTCAAAGCGCAATAAAGGAAATACAAAGTACTGATCCTAAACTGGAATATTTTGCCCAAGGAACCATATATCCCGATGTTGTAGAGAGCGGTAAGGGCGGTGTGTTAAAGGATAAAATAAAAAGCCATCACAACGTTGTTATGCCAAAGATTCCCAACCTAAAAACCATTGAACCATTTTGGGATTTGTACAAGGATGAAGTAAGAGAACTAGGTAGATTGCTAGGTATTCCAGATTACATAATTGAGAAAAAGCCTTTCCCTGGACCTGGTTTGTTAATTAGGATTCTTGGTGAGATAACACTCGAGAAAATAAATATAATTAGGAGGGCTCATGAGATTGTGGAGGAGATAATCAAGGATTACCCCAAAAAGAAGGATATTTGGCAGGTATTTCCTGTACTCTTGGACTCCAAGTCGACGGGGGTAAAAGGTGACAAGAGGAGTTATGGATACATTGTAGCAATAAGAGTCATTGAGAGTGAGGATGGGATGACAGCGAAAGTTCATGAAATACCATACGGTGTTCTTAAAAAGATTGCAACTAGGATTATTGGTGAAATTCACGAGGTTACAAGAGTATTGTATGATATTACGGATAAGCCTCCAGCGACAATAGAGTATGAGTGAGCATGGTTGAGATTTAAGTCTTCAATAAACTAAAAATAAAACGGAAAACCCTAGTGAAATGTGATTAATTTGAGGGAAAAAGTGGTTAGAGAGATTGATAGAGAAGTCATATATAATGAAGCACACTGGGCGTTGCTAAATGAAAAAAGGGAAAAAGCAAGTAAGGTTATGGATGTTCTGGTTAGATACGGTTTGAAACCCTATGCTTATGGCTCTATAGCTAGGGGTGACGTTCACAAAAGAAGCGACATTGACATTGTTATTCTAGAACCAATCCAAGTTTTCATAGTTGAGCAAGCTATCGAAATAGAATTTAGTGGGATTTATGCTAGGGAAATTGTTCAAGCAACGCCAAAAAACACACCAAAAGCACTCATTTACGTTGACTATGAAACAACAATCACGATACCTTTGATATCACTCAAAAAAACCGAGTATGAATTCTATAAATTTGGTGGAATGATTGATTCTCACTCGATTAAAGATTTGAGGAATAGGGTTAAGGGTGTTGACAAAAGGTTAGTTTTAATCATACCGACTGACAGAGGGCATAGGGAATTATCCATTATTGGAAGAGAAGAGTGGGTGGCTAAAACCTTAGGGATCAGCATTGACACTGTAAAAGAGCGCGTGAAAGTGTTAACGAAACGTGATGAAGTGGGTCGAACAGGTGTTTTTATAAAAAGATCTCTTAGCCCCGAAGAGTCATTTGATATTGTTTTTAGGAGCTTGGTTGATTCAAATCCAGCCTTAAGGAGGTTGCTTAGGAAAAGGGGAGAAAGGGTATAATACACCGAAAAAACATTAGTAAGTTTTTATCGACCAGGGTTTATAATTCTCTAAACTCAAAATCAAAAAAGGGGTATTAAAATGGCTCAGAAAAAATTGGAAATAGGAGAGAAAGCACCTGAATTCTGTTTACCAAACCAGGATGGAGAAGAAGTTTGTTTGAACAATTATAAGGGTAAGTGGGTAGTCCTCTACTTTTACCCTAAAGATAACACCTCAGGTTGCACAAGAGAAGCAAAAGACTTCACGGAGCACTTGCATGATTTCGAAAAGCTAGGTGCGGTGGTGTTAGGGGTTAGCCCTGATAGCGTAGAGAGCCACAAAAAGTTCAGGGAAAAACATTCCTTGAAAGTAACACTTCTAAGCGATCCCGAACACAAAGTTTTAGAAGCCTACGGTGCTTGGGGGTTAAAAAAGAGATATGGGAAGGAATACTATGGGGTAATCAGGAGCACATTCATCATTGATCCAGAGGGAAAAATAGCGTACCGATGGTACAACGTTAGAGTGAATGGTCATGTGGAAAAAGTAAAAGAAAAACTCAAAGAGTTAATGAATAAATAATTTTCAGCACCAAATTTTAATTCACTTTCTTCTAGCGGCAGCAACAATTTTTATAACATCTCTATGATTCAAAACGTGATCCTCACCTAACTTCCTTTTTGTTCTAGCATCAATTGCGTAAAGAAATGTTTTCGCTAAGTCCGTGTGTATTTTTGCAGCAAACTCCCGAGCGGTTGTTCCCCTCTTTACTAGAAAAACATCTGGTAAAACATTTCCCTTCTTGTCAGTTAATTTGTTGACATCTTCCACTGGGTAAACAGCAATCATATCACCTAACTCAAAAACTGCTTTATTAATGGCCTCTTGAACGCCTGTTGAACCCCATTTTGACAATAACTCTCTTATTGCAGAGAAAAGGCGTTTAGCTTTATCATCTAAGGCATCAGGTTTTAATATTTCAAAGGTGTTCGATCCTCTAACATAACTCACAATTCCTTTTTCTTTATATCGAATTAGTGCAAGTTCGGCAATTGCGGAGGCTGGAACAACGGGGTACCCTAAGTCCTTAATCCTCTTATAATTTTCTTCAGCCACAGGGATATCAATCTTATTTGCCACTATTAGTATGGGTTTGGATATTTCTCTAAGTTTTTTGGAGAAGTTGTATAATTCTTCATCTGACCACTGAGTGGGTCTGTCTGCATTGAGACCTAATTCATCAATTGCCCTTTGTATGTGGTGATACGTAATCGAAAGTCCCGACAACTTCTCAGCGAGGGCTTCTACGAGGTCTCCTTTTTCAACTTCAACTCGCCTCACATAGCGGTCCCAGTTTCTTTTAAGTATTTGAAACATCCACCTAGCGATTTCCTCCTCGAGGAATTCAATGTCCTTAATTGGATCCCATGAACCAGGTTTACCCAGCGGTTTTCCCTCTGCATCAAAGGAGCCCGATGCATCTACAACATGAATCAAAACGTCAGCTTGTCTCAAGTGATCAAGAAACTGATTACCCATCCCCCTTCCTTGCCATGCACCTGGAACAAGACCCGCTACATCAATCATTTTTACTGGTATAAATCGGATGCCATCCTCGCAATAAGAGTTTTGGGGATTATCCTTAACTCCAAATTCCCTGCACACGCATGGAATACTTGCATATGCAACTCCAACATTTGGGTCAATTGTTGTGAAGGGGTAATCAGCTACCTTTGCGTCTTGTGCTGTCGCGGCATTAAAAAAAGTAGTCTTGCCAGCATTTGGTTTCCCAACAACTCCAATGATCATTGTAAACACCAAATTAGTTTCAATTAACATTTGATAATATGTTACATGTATAGAAAACCAAATTCTAAGATATCTTCAAGGTTATTTGCTACAAAAATCTCGGCTTGTTTGTCTATTTCAGGTAACTGGTGGTTATACACCTCAACTACTTTGTTAAAGATGTCTGTTAGTTCACTAATTTTATATTTTCCCATCTTGTAATCTCCTTTCTTCCGATACCATACAACGTTTCTGATACCACTGTTCAAAGCGCCAATGACATCAAAATAAAAATTATCTCCGACGTAGGCAACGGGCTCTGCTTTCAGTTGCATTGAATATTTAATAGCATAGTTAAAGAATTCCTTGTAGGGCTTGATTGTACCGACATCATCAATATAAATTATAAAGTCAACGAGCTCGCTAATGCCCGAAACTTCCACTTTTATTTTTTGGTACCTCTTAAATCCATTAGTGAGAATTCCTATAACACCGTTCTCCTGCTTTATAGTGTCGAATAATCGCAATGCACCTTTCGTTATTGGAGCTCCTCTCTCGGTTACGTCTTCTATCACAAATTCCGTGAAATTCTTAGTTGGTTTTATCCCGTTTTGTTTGAGGATTATTTCGAGAATTAGATCCCAATCGTGAGACTCTAAAGGTCGATTATTCAAGTAGAGCTCTAGGGACTTTCTGTGCAACATCCTTCTCAAATCATCTGGTGTGAGAAAATCGAGGCCATAAAACTCTATGATTTTTGAGAAGACACCTGGATAAAAACTGTACGAGAGAGTGGTGAAATCCAAATCAAACAGATATGACTTTCTCATATCATAACCCATCGAATTTGTTTTCCGCCAACTAATTTCACGAAATAACAAACATCCTTATAGCATAAATATTTGTGATTTAAAATAAATAATCTCATTGCGCTAGTATTCTCTGAGGTCGCCATCGATGATTGTGCGAAAACATCTAACTAAAGATGAGGTAGACGTTATCTTAAGTAAGATAAAGGCGATGGGGTTAAAAGAGGTCAAGGAGAAGCATGAGGCCCTATTACATAGGTTCGATTCTAAAGATGGAGTCATAAAGATTTATAGAAAGCTTCGAAAGGAAAATGATTACTCAGTTGTAATAACGGGTTCCTCTGAGTTTGAAAAGGCAATGAATTCCAAGTTATTTGGTGAGGGTGATACAAACTGGGAGAGCTTAAGGGAGTTTGCTAGGAAAACTGAGTTGATAATTGGTATCGATGAGTCCGGAGTGGATGCAAAGGTAAACTTTGTTGTAAGCGCGGTTAGCTATAGGGTTTTCGACATTGTGGATTCAAAGAAAGTAGATAAAGAAAAGTTATTAAATTACTTTATGGATGCCATGAGAAACAGCGAGTTTTCCTCTATATTCAAATTCCACATTGGGTTACTGGAGTACATTCGGGAGAAGGGATACACGATAGGGGACATAGTTAACGCCGTGGCTAAATCGCTCATAACACTTTTTGAGAATCTGGGGATAGATGCTAAGGTTTTAATAGATGGAGACAAGCCAAAAGGCGTTGAAGACCATGAGAAGATAAAGTATCTAGGAAAAAGTGGTGAACTAAAAGATAGGAATGTAGCGGCTGCGGGTGTCGTATCAACATACATGATGAGATTTCTTAATTAATCTCGTCTTTTTCCACTTCTCTGAGTAACTTTTCAATTTCTTCTTTAGTGACTTTTCTCTCCTTTGTTTTCTTTTTCCCTTCTTCCACAACTATGCCTTGTTCGAGCATTTTCTCTCTTAAAAGTTTCTCTGCATCTTCATCGATTTCGCCTTCGTTTAACATCTCCGATATATTATCTGTGAGCATCTCTTGTCCAACTTCAAGTTGTTCTAGGCTCTTGAGCAACTCCGCGAACTCGGATTGGAGGTCCTTATTAACCATCGAGTTGGATATAGCGTAGATTATTGGGATCATGTCTTGAATGCTTTCTCTTATCTTATCCATGATTAAGCCTCGCTCAACAAGGTTCAACAAGTTTGTGATCTTACCCTTGAGTTTAATAATCGATTTAAGGTCTCTCTCTAACATTACAGCATGCTTGGCATATTCCTTAGCTATGTCCATATCGCCCCTCTTTAAAGCCCTCTCAAGGGATTTCATTGCTTTCTTTCTCTTGCTTTCTATATTTCTCTCATATCGCTCCATTCTCCTCTCCAAGAGTCTTAAATCTCTTCTGAGCTCTTCAGGTTTTGGTGCCGCACTTTTGCCAGCAAGCCAAGCCAAAAATTTTCCCATGGTCGACAAATTAATCGCCACTTTTTATTTAATGTTAATAACAAATTGGCTCTATTAAAAAATTATATAGGGGAGCTCTATTTGAATATTATATTTTATTGACAATTATTTTTAGTCACAAAAAAGGAGAAATGGTTATCTTAATGCAAATGTTATCAAAGGGGGATGTCACTTTTTAGAAATTAACTTCTCGTTAATTTTCTTTCTTAACACTTCACTCACAGTCTTGCCGTCAATTTTGCCCTTAACTCTTTTCATAACATGTCCCATTAGCGGTGAAAATGCTCCCATGCCTCTCTCCTCGATTAGGTTATAATTTTCCTTAATGACTTCTTCAATAATCTCTTCTAGTTCCTCAATGCTCATTCTCTCCAAACCAAGAGCTTTTATTGCATCGGTTGCATCTTTTTCTGGGTTCCTGGCGAGATATGTAAGAACATCGGGAATAGCCTCCTTTGCGATTTTTCCATCCCTCACTAGTAGGAACATTCTCTTTATTTTGTCCTGATCGATTGAATCAACATCAACGCCCTCCCTTCTAAGGCTTGTAAATGTTTCAACGATCGTGTAAGCAGCGAGCTTAGGGTTAACGTTTTCTGCTAATAACTCCTCGAAAAGGGGCCCCCACTCGGATAACACTATGGATTTAGCATGCATTTCTGATAAACCAAGCTCTTTAACGTATCTCTCTATCTTCACCCATGGGAGTTCAACTTTTATCTCAGATACTTCTCTTAGTAGATCATCAGTGATGAATATTGGCGGGGAATCTGTATCGGGGTACAATCTTGCAGCTGTGCCTATTAGTCTTTCAAAAGAAGTTGTACCATCGGGGTTTGCTCTCCTGGTTTCTTCGGGAACGCCGTATAATGCTGCAATGGCTCTTTCTTTTACTTCTACAATAGCATCGTAGATTTTTTCTTCTGGACCGACCACAAATGCCACGCAGTCACGCTCTCGGTCAGCTGAAAACTCTTTAAATAGGTTATCTTTATCGTTCTCACTTATTCCATATGCTGGTAATTCATCTGTGTGAATTATACCTTTGAGACCTACAATTACAGATACTCTCTCCGCGAATTCTTTTCCGAATCTCTTTCCAGGCTGTATCTCGATGCCAAGTAGTCCCCCAAAACCAGGGAGCTTTACTCCTAAGATTTTTTCGCCCCTGCTTATCGCTTTCTTTATGAACTTAGCTTTTGTGTTCTTGAACAGGTGAGTTATATCCTTGGGCTCCTCCCTCATTATCACTTCTTTTGTAATCCCGCGTTCAGCCAATTTTTCTTTTATCTCTATTAGTTTCAGTTGTCTTTGTATTTCGTTATCTATGAGTTTCTTGAACCACTCTGGCTTTTGAACTCCTTTGATTTCAATTCTGGCTCCGCCCTTTATGCTAACGTTTATGTCTTGCCTTATTGTTCCGATTCCTCTACGGGCTTTACCAGTCGCTCGTAGGAGAGCACCAATTCTCAGTGCTGCGTCAAGAACCTCATCGGGGGAATTTAATGATGCATCTGTTGTAATCTCAATTAAAGGTATTCCTAAACGATCAACCCTATAAGTAACGGATCTTTCGTCTTCCTTAATTTTCCTCGCAGCGTCCTCCTCTAAGCATATTTGATTAATTCCGATTTTCTTTCCACTTGACAACTCTAGCTCTCCGTTTAGTGCAACTAATATGGTCCTCTGGAATCCGGATGGAACACTCCCGTCGAGATATTGTTTTCTGGAAACCATGAGAATATCAGGAACATCCATTTTAAACAATCTAGCAACAAGCAAAGCAGTTATCAAAGATTCTCTGTCAACCTCATAGGGAGGTATCTCATCGACCTCATATGGGCAGAGATCATAATAAGTTTCATAAATAATTTTCTTCCTCTTCTTAAATTCTTTTTTAGATGCCTCGTCGATTTCACCTGTTTCGCTTAACGTAGGGCGCATATATCTTATAATCAGCCTATCAGGATCTCTCTTTATTAAATCGGGCTTACAGTGGCAAAATAATTTTCTCTTTGTTGCTAATTGCTGATGGATTTCTAACCCAACTCTTAAGCCTAAATTATGGTAATCAATACTTTCCATCGTGGCTCCCTGTCAACAATCTCTAAATATAACATTTAAACAGAGTTAAAAACATCTCGCTTCGCAAAAAATAAATAATTGACTAAAAAGGGTAAGCTCTAGTCTTCAAATATCACTATACGTCATATTTCCATGATAGACAACTTGCCCGCTTTCAATCGGTATCCTCTATACTTTTTTATTAAAGCTAGCAACTTTCCCTCTATTTGTTTCATTAGAGGTGCAACGTTATCCAAATAATCTGCAATGGTTATAAAGTCAAAAAATTCCCATCTCAGTGGTAAAAATTTCAAATCATAGAGCTCCGCGATATATCTGGGAGTCACACCGAAATCGGCATTACCGAGAGCTATTGACCTAGCGACATCATAGTGTGTTGGGAATTCTGTTTCTAAGCCAGGAATCTTCTTGACCTTAAAGTCTCTAAGAAGTTCTTCAACATAATTTCTAGTACCTGAACCCTTATTTCTGTTAGCGATTTTATATTTTCCGTTAAATAGTTCGCTGATTTCTCTTATGGGTAGTTTTGGAGAAAATGCTAAACCTATCTCCCGTTCTAACCCCCTAAAAATCGTGAATTTAACTGACTTAAACTTCCTTAAAAGGGGGAGATTGTATTCTCTAGTTTTGGGGTCATACCAATGTGAAGCTGTTAGAGTGGCTTCTCCCCTGTAGAGTGAATCAATGCCGATTTTTGAGCCTGTCCAACATATGGAGATTTTAACATTAACGGTTCTTTCGATATCTTGTAAGATATTCTCGATTAGTGGATCATGACTTCCCATAAAAATAATTTTATTTTTGGTTATGTTCTCTTTGAAAGATGCTTTCCAGTCTATGGGGATATTGTGTTCAAGACATTTTTTCACATAGATATTCAATAATGCTTTACCAAGTTTAGTTAGTGTAACACCCTGTTTCCTCTCCTTTTTTCTTTCGATTATTTCCTCACCAAGTATTTTTTCAATTTTGGATATTCTCTCCCAAACTCTTGAATAAGGAATGCTTAACATCCTTGCAGCAGCAAGCAACGAGCCATACTCGTCAATTATTCTAAGAATATTTGCAACAGTTTTATCCACTAGTGTTTTTCCCTCGTACTCTAGGAGCACCTCAACTTTTGCAATGATCTTTGATTCTACGTCACTCATCTTCACTTTCTCCGCAGTACCTTTCCCATCCAAAAACACTGAATGTTTCCAGTCTTAAAATTTAATCATAAAGGAATAACCAGCAACTTGCAATTGAACAATTAGAATAACTCCCATAATTAAGTCTCATTTCATATTTTAATCTCTTCAAAGTTTTTGAGTGATAATCTATAGTTATTAATATAGAAGACACATCTGAAGGCAAAAAATGCAAAATAGATAAGTGTTTTTT
>JAGSHR010000109.1 GCA_029855985.1 Candidatus Njordarchaeota archaeon | reverse complement strand
GGGAATAATTATAATCCCCATTCCCGATGCTGTAGAATTATCGTTGAAAGGCAAAAAGATAGCAAAAGTTACGCTGGAAGAGTTGGAGGCGGAATCCATTGAACAACAGAGAAGGATCATTAACAAATAAGGAAATTCTAGTTGATACATCATTTCTCTTACCCGCGTTAGGAATTGATGTAGAAGAGATAGTCTATCAGGCTATCAAAAAATTCAAAAAATACAACGTCTATTACCTTGATGTTTCATTGCTTGAAGCCATGTGGATTATTTTAAAAAAAAGTAAGTTACGAGGATAAGAACACTGTTAGGATAGGTATAGAATCAATCCGAAATACTTATAGGAAACTAGAGGTCACTGCTGAACACCTAATCATGGCTTGGGAAATATACGAAAACGCACACAAAGACTTTATCGACAATATATTATACTCAGTATCCCATATAGAAAACAAACCCTTCCTAACAATAGACAAAAAATTAAAGAAAAACCTTAAAAACGCTGGATACTCGGTGAAAAACATTATCTTTCCCAGCGAACTTTAACGAAGACTTATCCAAGACACCATAACCACTCTTAGCTTGTTCAAACAAAAAGAATAGTATAATTGAAATTAGATTATGTTTTTTGATTTCAATAAGCTCTCAAATTCCCTGAGGGCTTCCTCTATAAACTCCTTCTTAATCTTTCCAAATGGCGTAGGTTTCTCAAAAATTCGCTCTGGTGCTTCAAGCTCCTTAACATTAAAACCGAGACTCACTTTGAGACCATATTTTTCATAGTAAATTTCCTCACCGAGTCTTTCAAGTTCCTCTATCACGTAAGATTTACCGATAGGTTCAAACGCTTTGGCAACGGTCTCTTTATCGTAAACTTTTCTAGCAAATAAGCATATTACAAGGCTATTTAATATCTGTCTCCAAGATTCCTCTCTAACAAGATCGCTAGTTACTTGTTTTGGATTCATTTCTTTTCCTATGTGTTTTTGGTCGTAGCTGTACCCTGCATTATCTAAGTGGCTGTGTCTGGCTCCAATCAAGTATCCGATGTGCGCTGCTGGACCTGTGTGATAACCCGGCATTTCGTTTTTGCCAAAAGTCAATGCGAACTCTTTTCCCCCGTATTTCTGGGATGCATAGTACGTCCCCTGAGCCAAGTCCTTGTAGAATTGGTTCGGTTGTTCTACAATATAGTTCACTGCTTGGATGTAGCTTTCGGATAACCCCCATTCCAATTCCACAATAACTTGCTCTTTTGTGAGTAAACCGCGTTTATAAGCCTCTGTTGCCCACGCTAACGCCACTCCAGTACTCATTGCGTCAAGCCCATTCACATCAACAACATCAATCAACTTTAGCAGTTCTTCTGGTTTCCCGATTCCAAGCATTGTTCCCAGCGCGTAAATAGGTTCATAGTCATAGGAGATAAAGGTCGTCTTGTAGAAGTACGGTTCATCAGTGTACGGTTCCCTTAGAGCCGCGAGATGTATACAGCCCACTGGGCAATGAGAACATGCAACTCTCCTGCCCAAAAAGTTTTGGGCGAAATTTTCCCCTGAGATCTCTTCCGCGTTTTCAAATCGTGTGTCGTTTAAGTTTCGAGTTGGAAGTGCCCCGAGTTCGTTTAGTGGGGTAACGTTTACGGGTGTTCCAATGTCGTGGTATTTCTTCATGAGTTCGGATTTTACCATTTTCTCGTATAATTCATTGTAGATCTCCCTGTATAACCTCTTATTTTTAACGGGAATCGCTCTTTTGCCTGATATATAGATAGCCTTAAGTTTTTTGGATCCAAATACTGCACCTAAGCCTAATCTACCGAAATGTCTCAATGTCTCCGTGATAACAGAGGCAAACCTCACCATTTTTTCTCCAGCTTTCCCGATCCTCATTATGCTCCTATACCCAGGATACGGTTCGTGTTCGGCAATGACTCTACCAACTGTTATACTACTCCTCATGCCCCACAAAGTTGATGCATCACGGAATGCAACTTTTCCTTCACCATAGATCGCTATATAAACTGGTTTATTGGACGCTCCCATTATCACTATTGCACCATAACCACTCATTCGAATAGCTAATGCGCTTCTACCACCAGCATGACTTTCACCTAGATTCCCAGTTAGGGGGCTCTTGAACATTGCCACTGTTTTTGAAGCTATGGGGTAAAGACCCGTGAAAGGACCTACAGCGAAAACAATTACGTTACCTGGAGACAATGGGTCAACGTCTGGGTCTATTTCCTCCTTTAACAACTGCGTTGCTACTCCTACACCACCAAGCCACTTCTCAAATAAATCTTCCCTATCTTCCACCCAAAAACTCTTTTTGGTCAAATCAATATACAAAACATACTTCAAGGGGTCTTCTGCTTTAACTTTAACCAATCTCTTCCACCCCCAACACTCCATGCGGACAATAATCTACACAGTAACCACACTGAGTACAGATTATCGGTTTATTGTTCTCCTCATCCCAAAACACAGCCCCAATAATACAAGCTTCCCTACATAATCCACAACCAATGCAAAGACTTGAGCGTAATAGAACCCCACCACCAGGCCTAACAATTAAAGCACCTTCAGGGCAAGCTCTAGCACAGGGAGGATCCTCACACGCCCTGCAAACCACTACAGTGAACCCACGTTCAAATCCACCCACGCTCTTAACTAGAATTGCAGATTTACCGTTACCCGCATCTCCAAATCGCCTTGTACAGGCATACATGCAGAGTTGACAGCCCACGCATCGATTAACATCAAGAAGAGCGAGTCTGTGAGTTTGCATAAAATCACTTTTTTGTAGTGGAATATAGAAAAAATTCAGTTGGTTTTTCCATGATCTTCAATAAATATAATAGGAAATTTGAGGATTAAACTTTTTTATATTTATGAGTCTTTCATGTTATCAGAAACATACGATGCATTTGAAATTGTGGGATATGTTTGTTATCAAGTTAAAAGTTTGACACTAGATGCAATATTAAGAAGATTTGGATTATAAATTAAAGCTTCTAAAAAGGAGCTGAAAAAAATATTTTAAGGAAGTTTTTATAGACCTTGTAATAGTTGTTTTGTTATTTCTTGGATGGGAACGAGAACGAGGTTTGGGTTTATACTTATGATTATTACTGCCGCTACTAGGAGTGTCATGGCTATTGTGCATGATAGGCTTTCTTCGTGGTTTACGTTGTTTTCTTTCGGATCTTTCATTATTACGTACCTGATTATTTTTCCGTAGTATCCAATGGAGATTATGCTGTTCACTAAAATTATGATTGCTATTAATATTCCAGTGTTTCCTAGTTCAACTGCGGACCATGCTATTAGTAACTTTGAGTAAAACGCGTTTAGTGGCGGTAAACCGATTAATGCTAGGGCTCCAAATCCAATGTAAATTCCAGTTATGGGCATTTTTCTACCTAGACCTCGTAGGTCTTCTAAACTTCTTTTACCAGTTGTGTGCACGAGTACTCCTGCTGCCATGAACATTAGTGCTTTGAGTAGTGCGTGGTTGACTGCGTGGAATATTCCCGCGGTTATACTTAACTGGGTTCCTATGCCGATTCCTAGTATTATTATTCCAATATTGTATATGCTTGAGTATGCGAGTATTCTTTTTATGTCACTTTGTGCTAGGGCAATGATGTTTGGTACTGTTATTGTTAGTATCGCTATTAGGATTATATACTTGTTAAACACGGAGAATATGATTGTTCCGACTAATACACTTCTAACGATAGCGTAGAATCCCGTTTTTATCACTAAGCCTGATAACATTGCGCTAATTCCACTTGGCGCTGCTGGGTGCGCATCAATTAACCAAGAGTGCATTGGGAATATTGCAGTTTTAAAGCTGAATCCCGAGAAGAGAACTGCAAGAGTCACGTATTTGTATGTTTCAGTTGCCTTGTTTAGTATTATGGGTATCTGCCCCATATCTAGTGTGCCTGTTAGCCCATATAACATGGCGAAACCAAATAGTACTAGAGCGCTTCCTGTAGCATCCATTAAAATGTATTTTATAGCTGCCTCTATTGCTTCTCTGTTCTTAAAGTATGATACGAGTGATATCGCTGTCACGCTTAACATTTCATAGAATACGAAGAATGTAACGAAGTCTCCCGCTAAAACAATTCCGTTGAGTGATGTCACCATGAGCATTAGTAGTATATAGTAGAATGGCAGAGCTGGTTTTTCCTCCATGTACCCGATGGAGTAAAGTGCCACTGTGAACCCTATAAAGGAGAATAAAACCAAGAACAATGCGCTTAATAAATCTGCTCGAAGGTAGGACAAGTTACTACTACTTGTGATGTAATATTCAAGTGTGAAACCATAATAGTAAGCTTCCCTAAAAACTAGGATAGCCTTATACAGTGTGAACAACGCAAACAGTGCCGAGATACCCCCAAGAACGATGTTTTTTGCTGATATCCTCTTGTACTTAGAGAGTATGGCTATGACTATTGCACCCAAAGCGGGAATCATAATTAATTCGTATATTCCAATCAAATCTAATAGGTTCATTCCAAACACCTCACAACAAGAGTACTATTATCAGTACGGATGCGATCATCCCAATTGCTGCGTATAGTAAATTAACATTTGAGATCCCAGTTTGGATTTTTCTTAACTTGTTAGCGAACCATAATAGACCATCTCTGAACACCTTGTAATAAACCTTGTTGATGAACCATCTCTCCTTCAGGAACTTGTAAAGAGCTCTCAGAACAACGTTACCTTCAACCAGTTTAGCTGGACTGCCCTTCGATGCTATATAGTAATGGTAAGCAGGATATATTCCAATTACGAGAAGCAACAAGGTAACCAGTGAGGTCACAGAAGCCAATGACTTAAAGAACTCAATCAAACAAAACTCCACATACTCCCCCTCTAACCTAATCCAAAAGCCTGGGTTATCAAATACCTTGTACATCCAAGGCAACATGAAACCCAAAACCGTGGACACACCAGCTAGAATCAACAGTGGAACAGTCATGACACTTGGGGATTCGTGGGGTTCGTGGCCTTCACGGATACGTTCCCTAATATAATCACTCTCTTTTCCGAAGAACACCAATCCAATCATCCTAAAACTGTAAAATGCCGTTATAGCAACAGTGACGACTGCTAACAAGTAAACAATCATGTTAGATGACTCGTACGCTATCTTAACAATCTCATCCTTCGTGAAGAACCCAGAGAATATGGGAACACCGGATAAAGCAAACGCGCCGACAAGCATGGAAACATAGGTGATCGGCATGTACTTCTTCAATGCACCCATTTCATCCAAGTATTTTGTTCCAACACTGTGGAGAACCGATGCAGCCGATAGGAACAACAACGCTTTAAAAACAGCGTGGGCTGATAAATGCATGAGGGCTATAGTAAAGGCAACTGCGTGTTCAGCAATTAAACCACCCACACCCAAAGCTAAAAACATGTATCCAATCTGGCTTATAGTTGAGTAAGCTAGAACTTTCTTTAACTCCCTTGCCACCATGCCTTGAGTACCAGCTAAGAAAGCTGTAAAAGCACCATTTACAGCGACAATCAAGAAGAACAGTTTAGCCTCTGGGAAAGTATCCGCCATTGCCAACATTATAGGGAAAAACCTTGCAACAAAGTAAACACCTGCTTTAACCATTGTTGCAGCATGTATTAACGCGCTAACCGTCGTAGGACCGGCCATGGCTTCTGGAAGCCATTCATGGTATGGGAATTGAGCACTTTTACCGAAGGGACCTGAGAGGATAAACAACACGAATATTGGTAGTAAAGCATAGCGAGCGAGCTCACCAGCCCACGAGATGTCTTCTCCTAGCTCCATAAAGTTGAAAACGGGGTGACCGTAGGTTGCCCAAGTCGCCCACCCTATCATTAGGATTGCTACAAGGAAGAAGACATCTGCAAACCCTGTTGTCACTAGGGCTTTGAAACCACAGTGAGCATTATAGTCACCTTCTGTCTCGAAACCAGGTTCTGGGCTTGGTGCTTTGGATTTGTACCAGAAGGATATTAGTGCCCAGCTGCAAATTCCTACTATTTCCCAAGTTATGAATAGTTGTATTAGGTTATCTGATAGAACCAATAACAACATAGCTGATACGAAAATGTTCATCCAAAACCAGTATCGCCCAATATCCTCTTCCTCAGCCATGTAACCGATGCTAAATATGAAGATTAACATTGACACGAACGTTATAACTGTGATCATGAACAAACTTAACGAGTCAAGTAGCACTCCGAAACCGACAATACCACCAGTTATATCCTTAAGGTTTAGCCACTCCAATTCCGCGTCTAATGGTGTATTTATAACGCCATTAACCATATCAAGAAGCATTTTTAGGGACAGAAGGAAGGAGACTACTAATCCGATACTTGAAATTATACCGACCAGTTTTCTTGAGACGCGTGCTATAAAAGGCGATATAAACCCAACAAAAAGGGGAATACCCCAAACTAACCAATAAGGCTCAAGATTCATAAATTTCACCCCTTCAACTCACTTAACTTTCTAACATCAGTTGTACCAAACAACTTGTATGCATAAACGACCAATGCAATCGCTAAAGCCGCTATAGCAGCCCCTACAACTATCGAAATTATCACCACAGATTGTGCGTAAGGGTCAACAAAGCCTGTTTTCATCATTGAACTGATAGCCATAAACAATACGTTTGAGGCGAACAACATTATCTCAATGCCCATAATCATCCTAATCATGTTTCTCTTCGAAATCAAAATGTACAAACCAACAACGTATAGGCTGATTGCCATCCCAACATAATAATTAAATGGAAGCATACTCATTCACCCTCCACACGATAAACCCTAAAATACAGAGAGACCGCCGCAACAGTAGCTAACGTTAACAACGAGATTACCAATGGAATCAACGCCATGCTTCCCCAAATATAATTGGAGATCTGCTTAGCTAACTCGTTAACTTGTTCAATTGGGATCAACTTGTCAGAGATTGTGCCCACATTATTTTTTAACGCTTCCAAATCATATGGCAACATCGAACCCAAATACCAAGATGCACCCATCACTATAAAAGCCAAAAACCAATAACCAACCCTTTTACTCTCCATGTTCATCCTCCTCCACAGGCTCGCGCGTCAAATTCATCGCTAGAAGAAATAGACCAGTTACAGCGCCCGAGTAAATTGCCATTTGGAAAGCTCCTACAACTGGTGCACCGAGTAAAATGTATAAGACCGCAATGAGAAAACTTAACAGCATGAAACCTCCTATCGAGTGGGAAATAGGTTTGGCTTCAGCAGTGTAGACAGCGGAGACAAGTATGCCGACAAACACGATATATTCTAAAATAATATACATATCCATTCAACTCACCTCACAACGCCAAATAATACTTAACAATAAAGGCAAGTATGATCTGCAAGATCGCTAGTGGAGTTATGTACTTCCAAAATATGTTGAGCACTTGGTCTATCCTAAACCTCGCCATCAAGGCCTCAAAGATAGATACGATAATGAGCACAATGAAGAACTTAATGAAGAACCAAATGGTACAAGATAACCAAAGAGGTTCAAACAAGAACACCCCTGTTGGCCCTCCAAGATAAAGTGAAACAATCAAGCCAACACCGAAAATTAACTCTAAATTCAAGGCTAACCTGTAAAATGCCAGTCTTCTCCCGCTTAACTCAACTTGCCAACCTGCAGCAATTTCTGTTTCTGCTTCACCAACATCGAAGGGTACCCTCTCAAGTTTAGACATGGTAGAAAGGAACATTATTAGCAAACCTATGGGAGCAAATACACCCAATATTATGCCATTGTAGCATTGGTACTCAACTATTTTACCTACAGTAACTGTCCCAGCAATTATTGCAGGCGCGGCTGCGGATAAAACGAACGGCACTTCGTAAGAAATAAATAGCTCTCCATACCTCGCAGCTCCAATATTTGAATAGGGTCCAGGATTGGAGTATCCAGTCATAATGATGAGACCCCCAAATATTGCAGAGATACCCAGTAGAAATATTAAGTCACCCGGTAAACTAAGGTAACCGTACGGGCCCCAAATAGGAATAAAGAACAGAGTGAACATGAACATAGTTGCTGATAGGATAGGGATCAATGTTAGCAGTAATCTATCCGCGCCCACGGGGTTAATTTCCTCCTTCAACATTAACTTTATGAAGTCAGCTAGTGGTTGCAGAATCCCTTTTGGACCCGCAAAAAGTGGACCGACTCTTGATTGCGCCCTAGCTACGACCTTTCTTTCTACCCACTCTGATATAAAGGCAAGGATTAGGAAACAGAACATCAAAAAGAGTATCGATATTATCATTTTAGAATTCCACCTCCTCAACACTTGGGGCAATCCAAATCGCTATTAACATGATTACGCCGAAAAGGACTCCGATTTCCACAGCTATCAAAGTTCCAATTGACAAAAGTAGTAGCATAGTTATTGCTTCGAAAACCGAGAATAACGATATGTAATATATCCACTTCACCTTGTACTGTATCTTCAACTCAGGTACTTTTTCACCACTTGTAAAGGGTAGTAAGGCTTCCCTATGTTTGTGCTTCTTCTCGGATTTACCCATAAAATACATTATTGCGAATACAACTAGAATTATTAGAACCGTGATCGTTAATTCAATTATATCAGACAAATATTATCACCAACACAAAAATATTTGCATTATTCAAACTAACAATACATTATCCATATTTTTTAGTTTTAATATATATTTTCAGATTTTTACATATAGATTGAACACCCATATTTCAGATGAATCTTATAATTCGGAATCGGCATCAAGAGAAATTAGGGACTTCATTATTTGCCACTATATTCAAGCGACACAACACTTGCTAATTAACCTACAAATAAGAGTTTCTTCTTGGTTAACTACCACTAGTATAGGTGTTTATTGTATTAGTTCCTCTCAGTTATAATTAAATATTTAACTTAGTGTATATTTGATTGCTTCAAATGTATATATTCTGTCT
>JAGSHR010000169.1 GCA_029855985.1 Candidatus Njordarchaeota archaeon | reverse complement strand
TGCCAAGTATCATGATTTCTATTCTTCCACTTTTAAGCAAACATGGAAAAAATGGGGTTAGCGCTCTAGTTAAAAAAACTATTAGTGCAATCGAGAAACAAATTGATTCCATAAAGAATATAACTTCTAACTTAATAAACTTCGGAAGAAACTTCTGTTTGGGTCGTTCACTTGGATATGCTCTTGGAGTTGAATTTTGTAGACTTCTTGGAATTCAATTGGGGATACACGCTGAAAGTTATCCAGCAGGAGAATCCAAGCATGGGCCTATTGCACTTATTGAAGACAATTTCCCGGTGTTCCACTTTTTACACAATAGAGAAGCAAAAGAGAAAATGATCAGTTCGATAATGGAAATGAAAGCCAGGGGAGCGAGAATATACGTTATTTCTCACATTGCTGATGCAGAGATTAGAGAAGTTGCGGACACAGTTATTTGGCTTCCTAAGGAACTAGATTGGAGTAATTATATGAACTACATAGGTTACCTTGTGCCTGCTTTAACTATGACAATTGACAGGCAGTCAGACTTAATAGGGAAAAAAATTTGAAATTTATATCATTTTGAAACCGTATAGTAGAGCAACGATAGTAAAGGAAACTAATAAACTTGTCACTATTACATAAAGAATTTTTTTAGATTGCTTTTCATCCTTTCTCCAAATGTTAATCATGGCAATAAAGAAGATTGCAGATATTACTATAAAAACTGCACCGATTATTTGTAGTGCTGTGAAAACCATGTCGTTCATTTTTGTCTCCCTAGTAACTTTTTGAAATGATTAACCTGTACTTTGATTCTTTTCCACAGTTAACGCATTTTAATTTTTTTGGTTTTTCGTATTCACCGTTTTCCTTCAGCTTTATCCCCAACAAAGTTAGACCGGTTTCCTCCTCTATTTCAGCGGCACAACTTTCTTCTCCGCACCAATCAACTACAGCAACTTTACCTTCGTTTACAACTTTCTTCACTTGCTCGATTGTATCAGCCTCTTCAATCTTAGATTCGAAGAACTCTCTTGCTCTCTTCTTTAGATCCTCCGTAATTCTTACCCTTAGAGCTTTAAACTTGTCAACTAATTCACTTAACTTTACGCTTTCCTTTTCGAGCGTGTCTCTCCTCACGAGTGTTACTGTTTTATTTTCAATATCTCTTGGTCCGATTTCTATTCTAATGGGCACGCCCTTAAGTTCCCATTTATAGAATTTTGAACCGGGGGTGTCATCGGTGTCATCGAGAATTATCTTAAATCCCTCAGACTCTAGAAGCTCCTTCACTTTTTTTGATTCTTCGAGGATTTCCTTTTCTTTTTCTTTGTAGATAATTGGAACTATTACGGCATCTATAGGGGAAATTTCAGGCAACAAAACTAAGCCATGGTCATCACCGTGTGTAGCCATAATTGCGGTTATTACTCTCCCCGAGACCCCAAAGCACATTTGATGTACATAATCTCTGGAACCATCTGGCATGTCTACAATTATTTCGAAAGCTTTTGCAAAGTTTTGACCTAAGTTGTGAACTGTGCCTATTTGCAGTGTTCTTCCATTTGGCATAATGGCATCAAATGCTATCGTGTATTCTGCTCCTGGGAATTTATCCCAATCGGGTCTTTTGGATAAAAGATAGGGAATCCCTAACCAGTCAAATAAATCCTTGTACATCTCGATTGCCACTTTGACTTCTTTTTCGTTTTCTTCTTTGGTTGCGAATGCACAGTGAGATTCAAAGAATGTCGTTACTTCTCTTTCTCGATATAGTGGGTGTGTGGCTTTGGTTTCATATCGAAACACACTTACCACTTGGAATATCTTTATTGGCAAGTCGGTGTAGCTCTTCGCCCATAATGAAAACATGTAGTACATGGCGGTTTCGCTTGTTGGTCTTAGAACATACTTTTTTTGAAGCTCTTTTGCTCCTCCTCTTGTGACCCAAAATACTTCCTTTTCGAATGACGCTACATGTTCAGATTCTTTTTTGAAGAGATCTTCTGGGATTAGAGTTGGAAATAGTACCTCATAGTAATCGTTTTTATGGTGAAGTTTTTTGAGATATCCGTATACTTTTTCTCTTATTTGGTAGCCATATGGCATCCAGACTCCTGCACCCTTTAGGGGATATCGGTGATCATATATTCCTGCGTTGATTAAAAGATCCTCATACCATCCTGTAAACTTACTCCATTTTTTTCTTGGGACCCCCATACTATAACCTCTTTTTCAATGCATTCCCATGATTAAAGTATAATAGTTTTAGAATGGTTCATTATAAATATTGTTTTGATTTGCCATAATACTTAAATGGTGATTTTAATGCTTCCAAATACTAAAGAAGAGCTAGCAAAATACATTGACCATACAATCCTAAAACCAGATGCTACTTGGAAAAAAGTGGAGAACGTTATTGAAGAAGCCGTAAAG